>NZ_AFUG01000044.1:0-7893 GCF_000221545.1 Megasphaera sp. UPII 135-E | reverse complement strand
AGTCGACGTCTTGAGTTCCCATACTCATACCGCCTTTTTATTAGCACCTCTTTTCTCTTATGTAAAAAAGTGTTTTGACAATTATTTCTATTTTTGTGTATACTTATAATAAAAAATAAAGGAGAAAAAATATGTTAACAGAAAGACCTACTCGTTGTATCCCCATGAAAATCATTTGGATAACCTTAGGTTGCCTTTGCCTTATTTTGGGCACAATCGGAATTGTATTGCCCGTCTTACCCACAGTTCCATTTTATATGTTGACCGGATTCTGCTTTGCTCGTAGTTCGCCCAAACTACTAAACTGGTTTTATCAAACCAAGCTATATCACAATTATTTGGAAACATTTATCCAAAAACGAACGAGCACATGGAAAACAAAATGCACAATTGTAGGTAGCGTTACCATACTCATGTGTATAGGTGCATTTTTTATGCGAAATATGATATTGGCAATGATTTTATTAGGCCTTGTCTGGATTGCCCATGTTGTTTATTTTTTCTTTATATTAAAAACAGAACCAACGAACCATACATTATAAAAAGCTCTAAAGATCCTCTCTTTAGAGCTTTTTTCTTTTCTATTACGCTTTTAATTTTTCCAATGTATTCATCAAAATCCGTGTCAACGAAGCAATCGAATCTAATTCCACCCATTCATTCGGACTATGAATATCATGTGTAGCTGGTCCAATAGACACAATATCCAACTTATCATTCATCGCGTAAAAATATCCCGTTTCTAAGCCTCCATGAATCGCTTCAATTTGCGGTTCTTTTTTATTTTCATTCCGATACTCTTCCGCAATTAATGGCAATAACGTACTGCCTTCTTTTCGGGTCCACGCAGGAGCGGGTGTTGCAATATCTACGTCAAATCCTGTTAATTCTGCAAATACCGGTAAAGTCATCGTTAAATCACGCACCCTAGCATCTGCTGAGCCTCTTGCAAAATAATGAATACCCAACACATTTTCCTTTACATGTATCGTCCCTATATTCGCGGATAAATCTGGTAATTTCGGCAAGATTTGATTCATCGCAAAGACGCCAAAATGCAATATATTCAACAATTGAACAACCGCTTTCGCATCGTTATCAGAAAAAACGCGAGATGGCACAGGCACTTCCGATACCACAAATGCAGCCCCCCGTTCTACGTCACCATAAATCAAGTCAAATTCAGACTTTGCTCGCATTACCACATCCTGTACGCGTGCTACATCAGCGGTCATAATGTTAATAACCGCACTAGCATCTGCGGGAATAGCATTAGCAGCTACACCACCTTCAATACTTGCCAAGCCATACCCAATCCCAGCCTGTTGCAAGTGCAATAATATACGAGCTAAGGCACTAATCGCATTTGCCTTGCCTTCGTTAATCGTTTCTCCTGAATGACCGCCTCTTAGTCCTTTAACCGTAATTTCTACCGCTTTGCTACTATGCGGTGCTTGCCACTGGAGGGTACGACGAAAATCAGTGTGCACACTCCCAGCGGAGCTAACGCAAATAATATTAATGTCTTCAGAATCACAATTGATGACATATTTGACATCCGCTACATACTTAGGATCCAAATGCGTAGCACCAGTCATTCCCACTTCTTCATCCACCGTAAAAATTAACCGCAAAGGCCCATGCGAAATATCTTGCTGTAATACATAAAAAATCATCGCTTCAGCCACGCCATCGTCTGCACCTAAACTCGTGCCATCTGCCCGTAATACATTTCCTTCTACAATTAATTTAATTTCACTTGTCTTCGGATTATAATCAACACCTGGCTTAGCCACACAAACCATATCCATATGCCCTTGCAATAATGTCAACGGCCAATTTTCACAACCTACCGTGGCTGGAACATTAGCGATGACATTATACACTTCATCTTGAACAACATCCTGAACCCCTAATTCATGTAATCTACTAACAATATAATCACTAATTTCCTTTTCATGATGAGATGGGCGCGGATGTTTAGCTAACCCTGCAAACTCTTTTAAAAAACCCGTAATAATTTCATCATTTTTTAACATCTATCTTTCCTCCTTACATCTAACATGAAATAAACATCAACGGTTTATTTTAATACCATTTTGATATACTATTATATTAGTATACCATAAAGTAGGATATATATGTATGTTAAAAATCACAAAAGATAACATTATTTTTTATAAATTCACTTTTCCTCATCCCTAATTACTAAATCACCGACAAACACTCTTCTAAAACGGAATATCTTCCTGCATTTTACGCATTAAAAATATTTTATCTCTCCTAAACGCCATAGTATACGCTAACTTTCTTTTTTCTCACACACAAGTATACGATATTTCTACATTACTTTTTTAAATACATCCCCTCTTTTTTTTGCAACCAAGATTTTCTATTTTTTTCTATTTAATAATTTATAATAATTTATAAAATTTTTACATGACTTTATTATTAAAGTGGTGTATACTAAGTGTGTGCAAATGTATTTTATGGTGAGATGCATAAAATTAAAAATGCATAATTTTACTATTATTAAGGAGGTTTTACTGTATGGCATCACCCGGAAAAGTGACTGTCAATTATCCGTCTTTGCCGGAATTAACAGTCCGTGGTATGCTGTTAGGTGTTTTAATTACAATCATCTTTACAGCATCAAATGTATACCTAGGTTTAAAAGTAGGTCTAACCTTTTCATCCTCTATACCTGCCGCTGTTATTTCAATGGCAATTTTGAGAATGTTCAAAAACTCAAATGTACTTGAAAATAACATGGTTCAAACCCAAGCATCCGCTGCAGGTACATTATCAGCTATTATTTTTATTCTTCCTGGTTTATTAATGATTGGATATTGGCAAGGGTTCCCATTCTGGGAAACATTATTACTCTGTGCTTGTGGTGGATCCTTAGGCGTACTCTTCACCATTCCGCTGCGTCGTGCAATGGTAGTAAATAGTGATTTACCTTATCCTGAAGGTTTAGCCGCTGCAGAAATTTTAAAAGTTGGCAGTGAAAAACATGACGATGAACCCGCAAACACAAAAAATAAATCTACTGGGATGAAAGATATCGTAGGCGGTGCCGCCTTATCTGGTCTGTTTAGCCTATGTTCCAATGGTTTTCATGTGCTTTCTTCCGAATTCAGTTATTGGATTTCTTTAGGAAAAACAGCCACAACGCAATTACCTTTAGGTTTCTCCATGGCCTTACTCGGTGCTGGATATTTAATAGGAATTGCTAGTGGGGCAGCTATTTTAGTCGGTATGATTTTAGCTTGGGCAATTTTTGTTCCTTATTTAACAAGTATTTTCACGCCCGATCAAGGTATGGCAGCCGCTGAATTTGCTAGCACTATTTGGGCCCATAAAGTCCGCTTTATCGGGGCTGGATGTATTGGTATCGCTGCCATTTGGACACTAATTTGCCTCGCTAAACCAGTTGTCGAAGGCGTGCGTGCATCATTACAAGCATTACGTACCAATGATACCGATGAAAAGAAAGCCTTACATCATACTGATTTAGATATGTCTCCTAAATCCATTGGTCTCGTTTTCTTAGCAATTATTATTGGACTCGCCATTGCATTTTTCTCTTTTGTAAATGCATTCCAATTACCTCCAAGCGTAACATTTATCTATATTGTAGTTGGCATCTTAGTTGCTGTATTGATGGGCTTTTTCGTTGCGGCAGCATGTGGTTACATGGCAGGATTAATTGGTACTTCCGCAAGTCCTATTTCAGGTATCGGTATTTTAGGAATTATCGTATCTTCGCTCGTTGTATTCGGTTTAAGTACATCTTTTCATGTATTTGATCTGCCTGGCGGATCGCAATTTGCAACGGCATTAGCTATTTTTATTACAAGTGTCATTGTAAGTATTGCTGCTATTTCAAACGATAATTTACAAGACTTAAAGACAGGCTACGTCGTAGGTGCAACCCCCTGGAAACAACAGGTTGCCTTAATTTTAGGCTCTATTGTTGGTGCTTTTGCCATCGCACCTGTATTAAACCTCTTATACCAAGCCTATGGCTTTACGGGTGCATTACCTCGTGCCAGTATGGATCCGTCACAAGCATTAGCTGCTCCTCAAGCAACATTAATGACTACAATTGCCCAAGGTATATTTAGTTCAACCTTGGAATGGAACTATATCATCTTTGGTATTATTGTAGGTATCATCGCAATTATTGTCGATCAATTATTAAAACACAATACAAAATCACTAATGTTACCACCACTAGCCGTAGGTATGGGAATTTACTTGCCTCCCACCTTAGAAATTCCGCTAGTAATCGGTTCTATCATTGGTTATGTCGTACATCGTTCCTTAAAGGCAAGAGCTGCAAAACGTAGTCCTGGGCACGAAGAAGAAGATGTAGAAGCATGCACCCATCGTGGCGTATTATTTGCTTCCGGTCTAATTGTAGGTGAAAGTATTATTGGCGTTATTATCGCTTTCATCATCGTTATTTCTGTATCATCTGGTGGTAGTGAAAACCCCTTAGCATTAGTGGGAAAAGGATTTGGAAATACAGCTGAAATATTAGGGCTTATTGCCTTTATTATTTCAATTATTATCTTTGTTCGCCATATCTTCTCAACCCCTTTTACACCAAATGATAAATAAAACAAGAAACACAAAAAGCCAAGAGGAATTTATAATCCTCTTGGCTTTTTAATTATATAAAACTACCCCATTATATATTATCAAAATCAGTAATTATCCTTATCTTCTATATTCTAATCTTGACAACAATTATATGACTGATATAATAAAAATATACAAAGAACGTGAAGCCGTACGAAGGGGTACACCACCTTGGGTGTAATAACTTTCGTGCGGTCTATTTTATATAAAGGAGGTTTTATATGATTACAATAAATGGAACAACAATCCCTGAAAAAGAAATTTCTTTACTAACCTATTTAAAAGAACACAACTTACGTCCAGAACGTATCGCCATTGAACGCAACGGATTCATTGTTCCACGTAAAACGTATGAAAATGTAACATTCGTCGATGGTGATTCCATTGAAATCGTCCATTTTGTCGGAGGTGGCTGATCCTCCTAATCATTTATTTATTTTATAAAAAAGGAGCCGTATCATGAATACAAACGATACTTTATCATTAGGTGGGCATGAATTTACCTCTCGCTTCATTTTAGGTTCAGGAAAATATTCTGTGAATTTAATTGAAGCAGCAGTCCAAGAAGCAGGTGCCCAAATTGTAACCATGGCATTACGTCGAGCTGAAGCAGGAGCAAAAGATAACATTCTCGATTTTATTCCCAAAGAAACCACCCTTTTACCCAATACCTCTGGTGCAAGAAATGCCGAAGAAGCCATTAGAATTGCTCATCTTTCCCGCGAACTTGGCTGTGGTGATTTTATTAAAATTGAAATTATGAAAGATTCCAAATACCTTTTACCGGACAATGTAGAAACCGTAAAAGCAACAGAACAACTAGCTAAAGAAAATTTTGTGGTATTACCTTATGTAACCCCTGATTTATATATTGCCCGTGATTTAGTAAATGCAGGTGCTGCTGCAGTTATGCCTTTAGCTGCTCCTATCGGTACAAATAAAGGCTTATGCAGCAAAGATTTTATACAAATTCTTATTGATGAGATCGATCTTCCCATCATTGTCGATGCCGGAATTGGGCGTCCATCCCAAGCATGTGAAGCAATGGAAATGGGGGCTGCTGCAGTTATGGCAAATACCGCACTAGCTACAGCTGGAAATTTAAACCAAATGGCACGAGCATTTAAACTTGCTATTCAAGCTGGTAGAAATGCCTATCTATCTGGCTTAGGACAAGTCCGTGAAACGGCTTCTGCATCCGATCCGTTGACAGGCTTTTTAGGCGACTAAGGAGGTCATAGTCATGCCAATCAAACGAACTGATCATATGAAATATTTACCCCAAATGGAAGTTTTAGAATCTACTATGTTGGATGATGTATTATCCTATCATTCTGCGTTTAATGATGCCGACTTTACCGAAAAAGATGTCCGAGCGGCACTACAAAAAACACATTTACAACCAAGAGACTTTATGGCACTGCTTTCCACGGCGGCTCTCCCCTTTTTAGAAGAAATGGCTCAAAAAGCACATACTGTAACCCGTCGTCATTTTGGCAATAGCATTTCTATCTTTACCCCTATTTATTTTGCCAATTATTGTGAAAATCTTTGTATCTATTGCGGATTCAACTCCCATAATAAAATTAAACGGGCCCGCTTAAGCGATGAAGAATTACATAGAGAATGCCAAAACATTGCCAACGAAGGCTTTGAAGAAGTACTAATGCTAACTGGAGAAAGTCCCCATCTGTCCGATGTAAAATATATCGGTAATGCCGTAAAAATTGCACGCCAATACTTTCGCCAAGTAGGATTAGAAATCTATCCAGTAAACACAAATGACTATAAGTATTTGCACGAATGTGGCGTTGACTATGTAACCGTCTTTCAAGAAACATATAATTCTGATAAATATGAAACATTGCACTTAGCTGGCAATAAACGTATTTTTCCTTATCGCTTCTACGCTCAAGAACGAGCTATATTAGGTGGTATGCGTGGTGTTGGCTTTGCCGCTCTATTAGGATTAGATGACTACCAAAAAGACGCATTAGCCACAGGCATACATGCTTGGCTAATGCAAAAAAAATATCCTTATGCAGAAATTTCTTTATCCTGTCCTCGTCTCCGTCCTATTATTAACAATGACAAAATAAACCCCAAGGACGTAGATGAACGAAAATTAACACAAATATTGTGTGCATATCGATTGTTTCTCCCCTTTGCCTCCATCGTAGTATCAAGTCGTGAAAATGCACATTATCGCAATAATATCGTCAAAATAATGGCAACGAAACTATCTGCTGGTGTTTGTGTCGGTATTGGTGGACACTTAGAAAAAAACCATAAAGAAGTAGGCGATGAACAGTTTGAAATTTCAGACAATCGTTCTTTTGAAGAAATATATACGACCATAAAAAAATTAGGTCTACAACCGGTAACTAGTGAATACATTTATGTATAATTCCATAAGTATACCAAAACCCCCATCATAGCCATTCATTATGATAGGGGTTTCTTTATCATCTCCACTGCTCGCTATATTCTTGTACGAAAATGTAATAAATGAATTTTTTTTATTACATTTCATAAATTTATTTTACGCATAATTATTGACGTATATATGTTAATAATGTATAGTAATAACTAGAACATTTATACTTTTATGATTCAAGGTGATATATTGTGTTAAAAATACTAGCAATAACCAATCATGCCCTAGTTTCTACTAATTATTGGGATCGACTGGAAAAGATTGTTGCTTCTCCAATTGACTCTATAATTTTGCGTGAAAAGACCTTGTCAGAAGATGACTATGCCGAATATGCTCAACGACTGTTGAAAATTTGTAATATTCATGATAAAACATGTATTTTACATAACTTTGGCAAAGTAGCCGTTCGCTTGCATATTCCTCGTTTTCAATGTTCCCTCTCTTATTTAGAGAGTCATTCATCATTATTATATTACATGACTAACTTAGGTGTTTCTGTTCATACAGTTGCAGAAGCTAAGCGTGCTGAAGAATTAGGAGCAACATATATTATGGCTAGTCATGTTTTTCCTACCAGTTGTAAAAAAGATATGCCACCTATTGGCGTTGATACGGTGCGAGAAATCTGTCAAGCCGTGTCTATTCCAGTATATGCCTTAGGAGGTATTAATTTAGAAACAATCACGCAATTACGTGATGTTCCCATTACTGGTGTGGCTCTCATGTCTAGTCTACTGACATGTAAAAATCCATCTACGTATGTAGAAGCTTTAAAATCAAACCTATAAAAAATACCAGGTACATAT
>NZ_AFUG01000045.1:0-902 GCF_000221545.1 Megasphaera sp. UPII 135-E | reverse complement strand
CTACTTTACCAACGCTTCCCATATATGAATGATACTTTTCTTTTGGTCTCTTGCCTAGAAGCTGCATATTGTGCATAAGCCTTTGAACTCTTTTATGGTTTACTATATATCCTTTACTTAAAAGTACTTGATGCACTCTTCTTACTCCGTATCTACCTTTGTTTGAAGTAAATATTTCTTTTATTTGTTCTTTGATTTCCTTGTTTCTGAGATCAACTTGGTCAACTTTACTTAACTCAAAGTAGTATGTTGATTTAGGCATGTTCATAGCTTTTAAAAGATATTTTAGTATGTGACCTTCACTTCTTAGTTCTCTGATGACTGCTGCTTTTTCGCCTTGAGATATGCAGCATACTTTTCCCTTCTCAAGGCGTCTAATTTTTTTTCGACTGCTTGAACTGTTCTTAAATATTCATTTTCTTCTCTTAAACGAATAAGTTCTTCTCTTTCTGATTCGTTAAGTGGCTTTGGCTCTATATTAGTGTTTTCATTATTTTCTTTCATTTTAGATGGACGTCCTCTCTTCTTAATTTCAAGAGCATTATACCCCAATCTTTTATATTTATATACCCAATTATGAAGTTGACCGTCTGGAATGCCAGCCTCTATAGCTACAGACTTACATGAATTTCCAGCTAACACTTTTGATACATACTTAAATTTTTCTTCTGCAGTCCACTTTTTATTCTGTTCTTTATGTTTAAGAATTTCTTCACCATGAAAATCTACAAGCTTACTCCAATACCAAATCTTATATCTGAATGTTTCTTGTGTAACGCCTTCTGGTGTTTCCATCCACTTTCCTTGTCTGTATAGTTCTACGCATTCTTTTTTAAATTCATAACTATATCGCATAAAAATACCCTCCTTACTGGTTTGTCCAGTAAAGAGGGTACATATCA
>NZ_AFUG01000046.1:0-3608 GCF_000221545.1 Megasphaera sp. UPII 135-E | reverse complement strand
TAAATAGAACGAGGCTTAAAAATAAACTTATTTTAATTCAACTGTAGCACCGGCTTCTTCAAGTTTAGCTTTCAAAGCTTCTGCATCAGCCTTTGCAGCACCTTCTTTTACAGGTTTAGGAGCACCGTCAACTAATGCTTTAGCTTCTTTCAAGCCAAGTCCAGTAGCTTCACGAACTACTTTAATAACATTAATTTTCTTATCACCAGCAGCAGCAAGAATTACATCAAATTCGCTCTTTTCTTCACCAGCTGCACCACCAGCTGCAGGAGCAGCAGCTACAGCTACAGGAGCAGCAGCGGATACACCGAATTTTTCTTCCATATCTTTCACGAGTTCGGAAAGTTCTAATACAGTCATACTTTCAATGGCTTGCAAAATTTCTTCTTTAGTCATTTTAAATTCCTCCAAATAAATATATTATGAATTAAATTCTAAGATACATACATTATGCACTTTCTTGTTCAGCCTTCTTAGCCCGTACCGCTTCAAATGCATATACGGCATTACGAATATTGCCTTGCAATACATTGACCAATCCAGAAATAGGTGCTTGCATACTGCCCACAATTTTTGCCAACAGTTCTTCGCGACTTGGCAAATTAGCCAATGCGTCTACTGCTTTTGCATCAACAACTTGACCGTCTGCAATCCCTACTTTTACCGTAATGGCTTCTGTTTTGGTTTCTTTAATAAATTCTTTAAGAATTTTAGCTGGTGCCACAACATCTTCCGTAGAATAAGCTAATGCTGTTGGTCCTTCTAAAAATTCACCTAATTTATCATAACCAACTTCATTGGCAGCAATACGAGTTAACGTATTTTTAATAACCTTATATTCCACATTTCCAGCTAAAAACTTACGACGCAGTTTTGTGACTTCGGCTACCGTTAAACCTGTAAACCCAACTAAGACTGCTCCTTTTGCAGATTGCAACTTTTCTTTCATATCTGCTACTACGGCCGCTTTTTCAGGTGAAACCTCATGTTTTGCATACATAGACATATTCTTTGATACACCTCCTCATTTTAGGATTTATATCATCTTAGCACAAAAAAAGGCCTCATATAAGAGGCCAACTAGTACATCATTAATTAAAACACTAGTATCATAGCCTCAGATGGCGGATTTTCATCCATTATACATACCTTCAGTCTACAGCTAAGAGAGATATTAATTTTCTTCCGCTTTAATAACGCCTTTGACGCTAAACGGATTAATTCGAACTCCCGGGCTCATCGTAGAGCTAACCGTGATCGACTTAATATATTGTCCTTTAGCACCCGCTGGTTTTACTTTTACCAACGTATCTACTAAAGTGGTTAGGTTTTCAACCAATTTATTTACTTCAAATGATTTTTTACCAATGGGAGAATGAATATTGCCCGCTTTATCTGTACGGTATTCAACTTTACCAGCTTTACTTTCTGATACAGCTTTTGCTACGTCCATCGTAACAGTTCCCACTTTGGGATTCGGCATTAATCCTTTTGGACCTAACACCTTCCCTAAACGTCCTACTTTTCCCATCATATTAGGGGTAGCAATAGCAACATCAAAATCTAACCAGCCGCCTTTAATTTTTTCAATTAAATCTTCTCCCCCAACAAAATCTGCACCTGCATCTTTTGCTTCTTGCTCTTTTTCCCCTTGAGCAAATACTAAAACAGATTTTGTTTTACCTACCCCATGGGGAAGAACCAAAGCACCACGGACCTGCTGATCCGCATACTTAGGGTCTACATTTAAATTAACTGCCAATTCTACCGTTTCGTCAAATTTAGCAGTATCCATTTTTTTGATAATATCAATTGCTTCTGCCGGATCATATTGTTTATCTCTTTCAAACAATTTTACTGCTTCGGCATATTTTTTACCTACTTTAGCCATCTAAAATCCTCCTCTGTGGTTTAACGGGGGCATCCCCTTCCACGCCAGCCTCTACTTAGTCGACAACTTCAATTCCCATGCTACGTGCTGTACCTTCAATCAATTTCATAGCTTGATCCACGTCGTTAGCATTTAAGTCGGGCATTTTTGTCGTTGCAATTTCGCGAACTTGATCGCGGCTAACTTTAGCGACTTTCTTTTTATTCGGTTCTCCCGATGCCTTTTCAATGCCAGCTGCTTTTTTCAAAAGAACAGCTGCAGGCGGAGTTTTAGTAATAAAAGTAAAAGAACGGTCATCATATACAGTTATTTCAACTGGAATGATATAACCAGCCTGTTTTGCTGTACGTTCGTTAAATTCCTTTACAAACGCCATAATATTTACACCCGCTTGGCCTAATGCCGGACCAATCGGAGGTGCTGGAGTTGCTTTGCCTGCTTCACACTGAAGTTTTACCATTTTTGCTACTTTTTTTGCCACGGTGTATTACACCTCCTTACATTACAAGATGTGGTAAGCGAATTTTCATTCTCCCACTCACGAGAATATTCTCGTATTAAGAAGTATTTATTCCAGATTATTCTCAATTTGAGAATAATCGACTTCAACGGTTGTTTCACGACCAAACATATCAATGAGACCTTTAATGGTTCCCTTTTCTTCATTAATTTCCGTAACAGTCGCCACAAAATTTTCAAATGGACCAGATGTAATGCGTACTTGTTCTCCTATCTCAACAGAAATCTGCACTTTAGGTTCCTCATCTACCCCTTGCGTTTTCAAAATATTTTTAACTTCCGCCTCATTCAAAGGTGTAGGCTTTGTTGCTGAGCCGACAAATCCTGTAACCCCCGGAGTATTACGAACAACATACCATGAACGATCATTAACTTCCATTTCTACAAGGACATAACCAGGAAATATTTTACGCTTAACAATGCGTTTTTTTCCGTCCTTCATGTCCACTTCATCTTCCATTGGCACTAAAATCCGATGTATTACATTTTCCATACCCATTGATTTTACTTTCCGTTCCAATGTGGCCATAACCTTGTTTTCATAGCCGGAATACGTATGAATAACATACCATTTCATTTCATGTTCCATGCGTGCGAGCCTCCTATCCGACAATTAAACGGAGTATATTAAATATACGCGAAAACACTCCATCCGAGATGCCCATAACAGCCATTACAATCACTGTTGTTACTACTACCATAATAACGTAGTTAATCAATTCTCGTCTTGTCGGCCAAATGACTCTTTTCATTTCCGCTTTTACGCCTTGAAAAAAAGAATTGTTTGGCTTTTTCTTATTCTTTTGTGCTGTTTTTTTAGCTACACTTGCCATATTCCCTCTCGCAATCAAATAAGCATAATAATCCTTATTATTTTGTTTCTTTATGTAATGTTTCCTTTTTACAGAACGGGCAGTATTTTCTTAACTCTAAACGATCTGGATTGTTTTTCTTATTTTTGTTCGTTTGGTAGTTACGTTGTTTGCACTCTGTGCATGCCAATGTAATCGCTGTACGCATTCCTTACACCTCACTTAAAAATACTTACAAGCTTTCTTGCTTGTCTAAGACTGCTTTTATAATTTATCACAAGCTATCAACAAAGTCAAGCGAATGTATGCAACTTAAAAAAAGCTAGGTTGCTTCACGTACCTAACTTACTTTAAACATACCATTTTTTTCTTTCTCTGTCAACATG
>NZ_AFUG01000047.1:0-1699 GCF_000221545.1 Megasphaera sp. UPII 135-E | reverse complement strand
GTTTTACAAGCATTCGTAGCACTCATAAAGCTTATTTAGTATATCTTACTTTTACTCTACTGTCAATACTTTTTTATGTAAAATAAGTGAAGACTACATGCCTTCACTTATTTTACTACTCTTCTATTAATTTTCCTTTTAAATCATGATCTGTCATTGCACAAACTACCGAATCAGACCATACATTTTCTGCGGTTTCAATCATATCGATAATAGTATAAATAGGTAAAATAATACCCATAATACCTATCGGTGCTCCGACCGAAGACATTAATGATAACGTCAAAAAATAGCATCCCATCGGAACTCCTGCATTACCAATTGCGGCGAAAACAGCAATAAACAACCACAAAATCATTATAGGCCAAGTAAGAACTACGCCCCCATTCTGTAATAAAAATAAAGATGTCACTAAAATAAATGCAGCACATCCATTCATGTTAATTGTCGTACAAATAGGTAAAACAAATCGAGATACTTCAGGATTTACATGCAAATTGTTTTCCGCTGAAGCTAATGTAACCGGTAGAGTTCCCGCTGAACTCTTAGAAAATAAGGCAACGGCGATAGCTGGTAACATATTTTTAAATACATGAAAAGGATTTAAGCCTCGAGCAAGTAAATACAGCGGTAAGACAATGAAAAATTGTATCATATTTCCCATAATAATAACCAGCGTGTATTTTCCCAATGCTCCAACTAAAATACCGGCAGCGATTTGTGCAGAAAGTTGAGCAGAAAAGGATAAAATCCCAAGAGGTAAAATCCATAACAATGCACGAATTAAAACAAATAAAACATCTTGTAATCCTAAAATAGCTTGCAATAATGCTTTTTGATGTTCATTTTTAGGCATGAACGCCAAGGCCAAGCCAACGGCTGCAGAAATAATCATAACAGAAAGTACATTACCATCTAAAAATGGTTGTATGATATTATTAGGAATAACCGATAAAAAATGTTTATAATATGATACATTAACCAATTTTTCTGGCACACGTTCCACCCCTGCATGAACCAAATCTAAAGGTAGGTTTCCTGGTCTAATAAAAATAAATAAAATTAATCCGATGAAAGCAGAACAAACAGTTGTTAACAATGTATAAGTAACCGCGTGTGCAAAAATACGGCCCGTATTTCGTTTACCACCTAAAGCTGCAAGGGTTGTAATCACTGCCAAAGATATGGTTGGCAAAGCAATAAACTGAAATAGACGAGTAAATACGGTTGCAATAAAAGCAAAAATTTGATCTAATACAGCATTTCCTAATGTTCCCAAAATACCACCGATAATCAAAGCGAGTATCCAAAGTGCTAACCGCTTACCTTGATGATTTTTATAACTTTGGTGAATAATGTCTTTAGCTTGTTTATCTAGAGTAACATGTGGCTTTATATCTACCATAAAATCCCTCCTACTAAATAGTATTGTTTTATACCAATAATACCCAAAGAGAGAAGTTAACTTCTGTAAAACATAATTTTATTATGTGCTTTTTAGTATATAATTTATTGCAATAATTATCACTTACTATATAGTACCTGCCTTGAGTATAGTGCTATACTACCACTCTCAATATCATATGTCAACCGCATTATTTTGTACTTTTTAATACAATTAATTGTTAAAAAATTGACGATATGTTAACTTATATAAAATAATAAAANNNNANANANATATATATATATATATATATAT
>NZ_AFUG01000048.1:0-30264 GCF_000221545.1 Megasphaera sp. UPII 135-E | reverse complement strand
ACGTCTTCAGAAGATGGAGAATGAATGCGGCTTTTTGTTTTATAAAAAGAACATTTATTTATAGTATACTGCTACTTTTTTGGCTATTTAATAGACAAAAAAGTGGTGTTTATAACGATGGATCATAATAAAATTGCATTTTTGTTTGATATACTTTTTGTGAAAGAAAGAACTATATGTGCTTTTAATTAAGTAGATAATAACGATAAGGAGGTTTATGTAATGGATGTATTAGCCAAAGGATTTACCCAACCGACAACTAGGATCCAAGCATTGAAAAATGCTATTTATGATGCGACCCCAACGGTGGAAGCGGATCGAGCTGAATTGATTACGGCATCATATAAAGAAACTGAGGGATATCCTATTATTATTCGTCGAGCCAAGGCTGTTGAAAAAATTTTAACAGAAACGCCGATTACGATTCGCGACCATGAATTAATTGTAGGGTCATTAACGGTCAGTGTTCATGGGTGCCAAATTTATCCAGAATATTCATATGAATGGATTGAAAAAGAATTTGATACAATGGCAACTCGTATGGCCGATCCATTTGTCATTCCTAAAGATACGGCAAAACGGTTGCATGATGCGTTTTTGTATTGGCCAGGCAAGACTACGAGTGCATTAGCGTCTAGCTATATGTCTAAAGCATGCCGGGATGCACAGGATAATGGAGTGTTTACAGTAGGCAATTACTATTTTAATGGGGTTGGCCATGTATGCGTTAATTACGATAAAGTGATTCGCCAAGGTGCGGCAGGTATTATTAAAGAAGCGGAAAATGCTAAAAGCAAATTGTCATCAGGTGTGCCTGAAGATATTAAAAAACGAGACTTTTATGATGCGGTCATTATCACGTATCGGGCAGTAATCGCTTATGCTAATCGTTATGCTGATTTGTGTGAAAAATTAGCGGCAACAGAGGCAGATAGTTTGCGTAAAGCCGAATTAACACAAATCGCAGCAAATTGTCGGCGTGTACCTGAATATCCGGCTACGAATTGGTGGGAAGCGTTGCAAGCATTTTGGTTTGTACAATTGATTATGCAAATTGAATCGAACGGACATTCGATTTCGCCAGGACGATTTGATCAATATATGTATCCTCATTTGGCGTCAGATACGACGATCAGTAAAGAGTTTGCACAAGAGTTATTGGATAATATTTGGATTAAGTTTAATGACTTAAATAAAACAAGAGATGATGTTTCGGATCAGGCTTTTGCGGGATATGCTTTATTCCAAAACATTCAATGTGGTGGGATAAATGAAGATGGAATGGATGCAACTAATCCTTTGTCATATATGATGATAGAAGCAGCGGCCCATGTTGCTATGGCAGCACCTTCTTTCTCTATTCGCTATTCTAATAAAACGCCAGATGAATTTTTATATCGTGCTTGCGAATTAGTTCGTTTGGGATTGGGATATCCTGCTATGTATAATGATGAAGTTATTATACCAGCCATGATGAATAGAGGAATTCCTTTAAATGATGCACGAAATTATTGCATTATTGGTTGTGTAGAACCACAAGTACCACATAAAACAGAAGGTTGGCATGATGCAGCATTCTTTAATATTGCTAAAGTATTAGATATTACGTTACATAATGGTCGGTGTGGGAAAATTCAATTAGGACCTAAAACGGGAGAATTAAGAGACTTTAAGAGTTTAGAAGAATTAATGGTGGCATATCAGAAACAGATGGAATATTTTGTGAAATTATTGGTAGAAGCGGATAATGCTGTTGATTATGCTCATGCAGAAAGAGCACCGTTACCATTTGAATCGGCATTGGTAGAAGATTGCTTAGGTAGAGGAAAATCGGTACAAGAAGGGGGGGCCATTTATAACTTTACGGGACCACAGGCGTTTGGTGTTGCCGATAATGGGGATTCTTTTGCGGCTATTCAAAAACATGTATTTGAAAATGGTGAAGTTAGTTTAGCGGAATTGCAAGAAGCGATTGAAAATAATTTTGGCTATCCTGATGAAACAGGCAAGATGGCATCTTGGTTTGATCACTCTGATATGTCCAATACATCTTCGGCTACGTATGAAGTAGATGAAGCCAAAATTTATGAAGCGGTAAAACAAATTCTTTCTCAAAATGGCAATATTGATATTAATGAATTGCAAAAGAATTTAACACAAAAAGGCGTTTTACGCGAATCGACAAGACCTTCTGTAAGTTCAAATGCTGCTCGATATCAACAAATTAAACGGATTATGGAAAATACAACCTGGTTTGGCAATGATGATGATATTGTAGATATGATTACTCGAGAAGCAGGGCAAATTTATGCACGGGAAGTACAAAAGTATAAAAATCCTCGTGGCGGACAATTCCAAGCTGGTTGTTATCCTGTATCGGCCAATGTATTGTTTGGTAAAGATGTAGCACCTCTTCCAGATGGCCGATTAGCATGGACACCTCTTGCTGATGGGGTATCACCTCGAGCTGGTTGTGATACCAATGGACCGACTGCGGCGGTTATGTCTGTTGCTAAATTGGAGCATGAAACATTTTCTAATGGTACGTTATATAATCAAAAATTTAGTCCGATCGCATTATCTGGCGACGAAGGATTAAAACGATTTGCTGCTTTGTGCCGTGCATACTTTGATAATAAAGGAATGCATGTTCAGTTTAATGTTATTGATAAAAAGACGCTGGTAGAAGCACAAAAAGAACCAGAAAAGCATAAAGATTTAGTGGTTCGTGTAGCTGGATATTCCGCTCAATTTATTTCGCTAGCTAAAGAAGTTCAGGATAATATTATTGATCGTACAGAATTTACATTTTAATGAGAGACATTAGTTATGTCAAAGACGAAGAGGGTGTATATATATGTCTACTGTACCAATTGATTACGAGGCTGAAGGAGATATTTTTAATATACAACGCTTTTCGTTAAATGATGGTCCAGGAATTCGTACGATTGTGTTTTTGAAAGGTTGTCCTTTATCTTGTTGGTGGTGCAGCAATCCCGAGTCACAGCGTCGACGTCCAGTTGTGATGTATGATGCATCTAAATGTGTGCAATGTCGACGTTGTGAAGCGGTGTGCGAACAAAAAGCAATTCGATTTTTGGAGGATGGAACACGTACTTTTTCTTATCATAACTGTACAGGTAGTGGTGCTTGTGTAAAGGTATGTGAGTACAGTGCATTGGAGATGAAAGGGGAACGAGTGACAGTTAAAGATTTAGTGGAAGTATTAAAAAAAGATCGGTCTACTTTTCGGCATTCTGGTGGTGGCGTAACTTTATCGGGTGGAGATCCTTTTGGGCAAGCTGAATTTGCATGTGAACTATTTAAAGCTTGTAAAGCACAGGGCTGGAATACGGCGATTGAAACGGAAGGGTGTGCGGCAACAGAACGCATTTTACCAGTATTACCTTATATTGATACCATCTTACTGGATATTAAACATATGGATCCAGAAAAACATAGGCAATATACAGGCGTTTCTAATGAACTTATATTGCAAAATGCTAGAACAATAGCAGATACTTCTAATGTTATTATTCGTGTCCCCGTTATTCCGAAATTTAATCATTCAAAAGAAGAAATTAGAGATATTGCTCGTTTTGCATCTTCCCTACAACATGTTCAATATGTGCATTTATTGCCATATCATGAATTGGGGGTTAATAAATATAAGATGCTAGGAATGGAATATAAAATGCAACGATTGAGTACAGCATCCTTGCGAAATGTAGATTTAGAACAATATCGTGAGGTAGTTGAACAAGAAGGTGTTCGTTGTCGTATTGGAGATGCATCTTAAGGAGGTTAATATGGATCAGCAATTATTAGAAAAAGTAATGAGTCAAGTAAAAGCTGAATTAGAAACCAAGACACCTGTTGATAATCAAACGGTAAATCTCAACAAAACAGAAGGTGTTACGGGTATACATTCAGTCTTAGGAAGAACTGAATTTGTGGGTACATCGACAGGGGATACGATTGGGTTAGTTATTGCGAGTGTCGATCCCATGTTAAAGGATGCGATGAATTTAGGATCTTATCGTTCTATTGGAATTATTGGTGGACGTACTGGTGCAGGTCCGCAAATTATGGCGGTAGATGATGCAGTTAAGGCTACGAATACTGAAGTTATTTCAGTAGAATTGCCACGGGATACCAAAGGTGGAGCAGGACATGGTTCGTTGATTCTTATTGGAGCAGAGGATGTTTCTGATGCACGGCGTGCGGTAGAAACGGCTTTACAAGTATTACCTAAATATTTTGGCGATGTATATGCCAATGATGCAGGCCATTTAGAATTTCAATATTCGGCTAGAGCAAGTTATTGTTTAGAAAAAGCTTTGGGGGCTAAATTTGGTAAAGCATTTGGGATGACTTGTGCAGGGCCTGCGGCTATTGGTGTTGTGTTAGCGGATACTGCGGTAAAAGCTGCCAATGTAGAAATTGTTAATTATGCTTCGCCCGGAAATGGCAAAACAAGTTTTTCTAATGAAACAATTTTGTGCTTTAGTGGCGATTCCGGTGCAGTTCGGCAAGCAGTTAAAGCAGCCATTGAAGTAGGCAAAACGCTATTAGGGGCATTGGGGGATGAACCAAAATCAACTACCACCCCGTATATTTAATATTTTTTTGACATAGGAGGTTTTTCAGATGACAAATGAAGCATTAGGTATGGTTGAAACAAAAGGATTAGTAGGTTCGATAGAAGCAGCAGATGCAATGGTAAAAGCTGCAAATGTAACGTTGATTGGGTATGAAAAAATTGGTTCTGGATTAGTTACTGTAATGGTTCGTGGCGATGTAGGCGCTGTAAAAGCAGCCGTAGATGCAGGTGCAGCATCAGCAAAAGTAGTAGGAGAAGTTGTATCTGTTCATGTTATTCCTCGTCCTCATTCAGATGTGGAAAAAATTTTGCCTCATTTAGATTAATGAGGTAAGGCCATATGGAATGGAATGAAGATCAGTTAAAAAAGTGTATTGCGGCGGTTATACAAATGATGCAGAAAGATCAACCAAGCAAAAAAACACGACCAGTTTATCTGGTGTTTGATCGTCCTTTTCCCGGCCTAGATCTGTTCATTACACAAGCGTTATCTTTTTGGGAAACGGTTACTGCTGTCATTCCAGATGAATGGGGGCAGCAGTATCCTTGTTTTTGGAAGGATAAATCACCATCTTTACGCATTTCTTTGTGGCATGAATCGAATGCATTGCCGTTAGAAGATTCGCTTACGATTTATCCCGTTATGACGCATACATGGGCAGCAAAAATGGCTCTGTGCATAGGAGATTCGTTTATTACACAATGGGGAGAGAGATGTATACAGGTAGGTGCAGCGGTACATTTTATTTTAGCAGGATTACAAAAATTTACAGGCCAAGAACCGTGTACATATAAAGAAATGATTTTTTCATATTATCGTCAATTATTATCGTATGGTATATCTATTGGATCATTAGTATCAGCTGTTGAAAAAGAAGCTAATAATATGCTGCCAGAAGGGGATGGAAATAAGGCGGTTATCCCCGATACGATTATTACGGTAAAAGATATTAATCATATTCCTCCAGGTGGGTGCATGTATATTTTGCCTAAAGCAATAGTGACTTCTTTTGCTGCAGAAATGATAGAAAAAAGGGGAATAGTTGTAATTCGTAAGGGATGGTGATGTCAGTGAAACAAGCATTAGGTTTGGTAGAAGTTAAGGGGTTGAGTACGGCTATTGAAGTGGCTGATACCATGGCAAAAGCGGCGAATATTACGATTCATGAATGGGAAAGAGCCAAAGGAAATGGCTTGATAACTGTAAAAGTATTAGGAGATGTTGGTGCTGTACGTGCCGCAGTTGAAGCAGGAAGTGCTCTTGCTAAGAGATATGGCACATTAGTATCTACGGATATTATTGCTAGACCGCATGAAGGAGTAGAAACATTATTTATACGAAAAAAAACGGTGAGTTTAGAAGATAATAGTAGCAATCAAGAAACCGTAGAAGAGAAACAAGAGGTAGAACAACAGTTAGCTAAGGACGTTATATGTCAGGATGAAACGGTTTCTGTGGAGCTTCCGAGTGAACCGCAGGAACAAGAAAAGACAAGTCAGAAAAATATGGTAACAATAAAAAGCAAACCTTCCGTTCGTTCGAAAGGTCATGTAAAAAGAGTAAAAAAATAAGGAATATATAGTAGGATAATGCTATTAGAATAGAAGGTGGTTGATATGCGAATCGGTAAAGTTACAGGTTCTATTGTATCGACAAAAAAAGAAGAAAGTTTGGTTGGTGCTAAATTAATGATTGTGCAATGCGAGAATAAAGATGGTCAGGCGTATGGAATTGAAGAAGTTGCAGTTGATTATGTTGGTGCTGGTATTGGTGAAAAAGTGTTAATTGCCAGTGGATCGGCTGTACGGACATCAGATACCACCAAAACAAAAACAATTGATTTAGCTATTATTGGTATTATTGATTCGATTCAATAGGGATAAGATGTTGATTATGGAAAAATAATAATTTACAGAGAAAATTTTCGGATGAATGAGGTACGATATGATCATTGAACATGAGTTATTGCAACTATTCGCAGAATTAATTAATACAGGTAAGGTTGCACCAGCAGAGCCACCTTTTCATATTGGGGTTGATTTAGGAACTTCTAATATTGTTATGGCTATTGTTGATCAGTATAATCATCCTGTTGCAGGTATGACGATGCCATCAACAGTTGTTAAAGATGGTATCGTTGTAGATTATATGGGTGCTGTAAATATACTTCGTAAGATGAAATGTGCATTAGAGGAAAGGATAGGTGTAGAAATTAATGTAGCTTCTACGGCTATTCCTCCAGGTATATTACCAGGAAATGAACGCTGTATTGTAAATTGTGTAGAAAGTGCGGATATGGAAGTAATACAAGTGGTTGATGAACCTACGGCAGCGGCATCCGTATTAGATATAACAGAAGGAGCTGTGGTTGATATTGGTGGAGGAACTACGGGGATAAGTGTATTAGAAAAGGGGCAGGTTGTGCATACGGCTGATGAAGCAACGGGTGGAACACATATGACCTTAGTGTTAGCTGGCTATCATCATGTTTCTTTTTCTGAAGCAGAACAGTTAAAAAAAGATGAAACCAATAAAGATACCATATTATCATTAATACGTCCCGTTATTGAAAAAATGGCGATGATTACTGCACAAAGCATAGAAGGGTATGCTGTTCAAAAATTATATTTAGTGGGTGGTGCATGTAGTTTTACTGGTTTTGAACATATTTTTGAGCGGATATTACATATTCCTACCTATAAGACAAATCATTCTTTATTTGTTACGCCATTAGGGATTGCTATGCAACAAAAGATAGGAGGATAGATTGTATTATGGACATTGATTCATCAGCATTACAAGCAATGGTAGCAAGGGCAGTACAGCGAGTACAAAAAGAAATGGGCGAAACGGCTTATGAAAGTGCTTTTGATACCAATTATGGTGTGTTTTCACAGATGGAAGAAGCGATTGCAGCAGCTGAAAAGGCACAACGGGAAGTGTTGAAGCAAACACCTAATCAACGGCAATGTTGGGTAGATATTATTAGAAAAACTTGTTTACAACAAGAGATAATGGAACGGATGTCGCGGTTAGCTGTATGTGAAACGGGAATAGGCCGATACACGGATAAAGTTATTAAAAATACAGCGGCAGCTAAGTTTACACCAGGTACAGAAGATTTAAGAACGGAAGCCAGCACGGGTGCATATGGGTTAACGTTGTTTGAATATTGCCCTTTTGGTGTTATTGGGGCGATTACGCCTACTACGAATCCAACGGAAACGATTATTAATAATTCAATTTGTATGATCGCAGGAGGAAATACGGTTGTTTTTAGTCCACATCCAAGAGCAAAAAAAACATCTATTTATTTAATTCAGACATTAAATAAAGCTTTAGCTGAAGCGGGAGCACCAAATAATATGATTACGATGGTAGCTAATCCTTCTTTAGAAGCGACAGATATAATGATTCATCATCCGAAAGTTCGGATGTTAGTAGCAACGGGAGGACCTGCTATTGTGCAAAAAGTATTGTCTTCAGGAAAGAAGGCTATTGGAGCAGGACCGGGAAATCCACCAGTTGTTGTAGATGAAACGGCTAATATTGAGCAAGCCGCAAAGGATATTGTAGCGGGAAGTTCATTTGATAATAATGTGCCATGTATTGCAGAAAAAGAAGTATTTGCGGTGGATTCTATTTTTGATTATTTGCTAATTAATATGAAGCGTGCGGGTGCTTATGAAATAAAAAATGATAATTGTATAGAAAAATTATGGCGATTAGTTTCCAAAGAAGATGGTAGTGGACCTAAAGTTGAGTTTGTGGGAAAATCAGCTGCGTATATTTTAAAACAAATTGGGATTGAAGTAGATGATACAACGCGGTTGATTATTATGGAAACGGATAAAGAACATCCTTTTGTACAAGAAGAAATGATGATGCCTATTTTACCGTTAGTTAGATGTGAAAATGTTGATCAAGCGATTGCGTGGGCATATGAAGCAGAACATGGCAATCGGCACAGTGCGATGATGCATTCTACTAATATTGCAAAATTAAGTAAAATGGCTAAATTAATGGAAACTACTATTTTTGTGAAAAATGGTCCTTCTTATGCAGGATTAGGTATTGGTGGACAAGGCTATCCTACTTTTACTATTGCAGGTCCTACGGGAGAAGGATTAACGAGTCCACGTTCATTTTGTAGACGTCGGGAATGCGTATTAAAGGATATGTTTAATATTCGTTAGGCGGAGGGGATGTGTTGTGGTTACGTGCCAAATTTTAACAAAGGTAATTTCGGGAAGCGATTCGTTAATGTCATTGCAAGTATATCGTCAGGAACGAATTTTAATTGTTTGCGATGATTTTCTTAAAAAGAATGGGATGGTTGATTTTGTGCTCCATCAACTTGAACAGTCAAATAAAGTAGTGATTTTTTCTGGAGTGCAACCAGATCCATCCCTGTCCATTGTTGCAAAGGTTTTAGTGGAAATACTTCGATTACAGCCCACGATTATTATTGGCTTTGGCGGTGGTTCATCAATAGATACTGTAAAAGGAGCCATATATTTTGCTTTACATAGTAAGATAATAGGTCAAAAACCTTCGTTTATTGCTATTCCTACGACAAGTGGTACGGGATCTGAAATGACTTCTTTTGCGGTTATTTCTGACCCAGAGGAACAGCGAAAAATTGCTATTATTGAAAATTCGATGTATGCAGATATCGCTATTTTAGATCCACATCTAACGCTTTCAGTACCACCAAGTATTACGGCAAATACGGGTTTTGATGTTTTAACACATGCATTAGAAGCATATGTAGCAAAGGCTAGTACTTCTTTTACAGAAGGACTGGCTTATAAGGTAATTGATTTGGTTATGAAGCATTTTATTACATCTTATCAGGATGGCAATAATATGTTGGCTCGTGAAAAAATGGCAGGAGCGTCTAATATGGCGGGAATTGCATTTAATATGGCGGGATTAGGCGTTGTACATAGTATGGCACATCAATTAGGAAGCGTTTTTCATATTCCTCATGGGATGGCTTGTGCTATCGCCTTGCCCATAGGTATTCAATTTAATAGTAAACATGGTGGTACAGCTGAAAAATATGCTGAGATAGTATATCAACTAGGATTGGCACCGCGTACGATGAAAACGATCGATGCCGTGCAAGTGTTATGTTCTACTATTTGCCAATTAAGAGAAAAAACGGGGGTTGTTCCAGGGATTAGTGCTATATCCAATTGTATTACCTTAGAAGGGTATTTGAAGGAAATACCACAAATGATAGAACATGCATTACAAGATAGTTGTTTGACTGGAAATCCGATTCCCGTACAAGCTACTGATTTTGCAGATTTATTCCATTGGGCTTATTAATGCTTTTTGAATATAAAGCCTTGATACTTGAAATAAAGGGTATCAAGGCTTTATTGTTATTATGTATTTGGGGAAAATTTTTTTCTATAAATAGAATCTAAATTTTTTATTCTTAAAGATATGAATGAAGTATATAGATATTATTCATACATTATAGTATAATAAAAATAGATTTTTCTGCGTTTATTATAAGCGTAAATAGAATATGGAGTGACTAAATGATGGAGCCAAGATGGTACGAATTGAAAGTAGCAGGACTTACACGAAAATTACAGATATTAAACATATCTGATACGATGGCAATTGCTAGTTTTGTTATTTTAGGAGATGTAGAATTAGTTGACAAGACAGCAAACGCATTGGTACAAAAAGTACCTAAAGATATAGATTATATTTTGACTGCGGAAACAAAAGGTATTCCATTAGCGGCAGAAATGGCAAAACAGTTAGGGCATAAACGGTATTTTGTGGCTCGTAAGTCTATTAAGGCGTATATGGATAATCCGATTAGTGTTGAAGACAATTCCATTACTACGAAAGGTAAACAAAATTTATATTTATCGAATAGTGATGTTCAGACGATTAAGGGAAAGCGCATTTTATTAGTCGATGATGTAATTAGTAGTGGAGGTTCAATGAGGGCGTTATGTGAATTAATGAATAAAGCTGGTGCAAAGGTAGTTGGTCAAGCAGCCATTTTAGCAGAAGGGGAAGCTGTGAATCGAGAAGATATTATTTATTTAGAACGGTTACCTTTATTTAATGCGAAATGATTCTTGACAGTTTTTTTTTCGTTGCGTATAATAATTTAGTAATTGAATAGTGGGATTCCAGTGGCGCTGGAAATCCTTGAAAAAGGGAAAGCTGTTGTACGCTGGTAGCGTAGAACGGCTTTGTTTTTTTTCAGATGATAGGTCTATAGGAGGCGTTATATGACAAATATTATTACTAAAGCATTTGTACAGGGATTACCTAAAGCGGAATTGCATTTGCACATAGAAGGAACGTTAGAGCCTGAATTGAAATTGCGATTGGCACAGAAAAACGGTGTTGATATAGGGCAAAATACGATTGAAGAAGTTCGTGCTTCTTATCAATATGATGATTTGGCTTCTTTCTTAGCGGTATATTATCCAGCGATGCAAGTATTACGCACAGAAGAGGATTTTTATGAATTAGCGATGGCTTATATTGATAAAGCAGTGGAAAATTCGGTGCGGCATGCGGAAATTTTCTTTGATCCGCAAGCACATATGAGTCGTGGTGTCAGTTTTTCTACAGTTATTAATGGATTATATCAAGCGATCATAGATGGACGAGCAAAACATGTTGATGCACAGTTGATTATGTGTTTTTTACGAGATTGGTCGCGCTTATCAGCGTATGAAACATGGCAGGCATCTTTGCCGTATAGAGATCGAATAATTGGCATTGGCTTGGATTCGGATGAACATAATAATCCACCTCTTAAATTTTATCCTCAATTTGTTGAGGCAGAGCAGCAAGGGTTATATTTGACGGCTCATGCCGATATTGATCAAAAAGATTCGATATCGCATATTCGTGAATTAATAGAAGTGATTGGGGTATCGCGGATAGATCATGGCACAAATATAGTAGAAGATATGGATTTAGTGGAATATGCAGCGAAACATAATATTGGTTTTACAACTTGTCCGCTGTCAAATACATTTGTCCGCCCCGACATGAAGGGAAAAGAAGTGCTTACCTTATTGGAACACGGCGTCAAGGTTTCTCCACATTCTGATGATCCTGCTTATTTTGGAGGATATATTAGTGATAATTATTATGCTTTAGCGACACAATATAATTTGACACAGGAACAAGTGGTTCAATTAGCTAAAAATTCCTTTGCTGTTGCTTGGATTAGCGAAAAGCAAAAGGCGATTTATATGGAAGAAATTGATGCTTATGTTAAAGCATATAATAAATAATACGAGGTGATAAATATGAATCAACAATCTAATCAAGGGGTGTTAGAACGGTGGTTCCATTTATCGGAGAACCATACTACGGTTAAACGTGAGTGCCTAGCCGGCCTAACTGTTTTTGTCTCAATGGCCTATATTTTATTTGTTAATCCTAGTATTTTAGGCGCAGCGGGGATGGATAAGGGTGCTGTATTTACGGCAACAGCTATATCGGCAATTGCTGGCTGTTTATTGATGGGGATTTTAGCGAATTATCCTATCGGCATTGCTCCTGGTTTAGGTGATAATGCATTTTTTTCGTATTCCGTTGTGTTAGCAATGGGGATTCCTTGGCAAGATGCGATGGCAGGCGTGTTTGTTGCCTCTGTTTTATTTACGTTGGTATCGGTATTTAAATTACGGGAAATTATCATTGATGCGATTCCTCAAGATTTGAAATATGCGATGGCAGCAGGTATTGGTATTTTTATTTCTTTTGTAGGTCTTTCGGGTGGCGGACTAGTTGTATCTGATCCAGATGCATTGGTGGCGATTGGTTCTTTTTCGGTTCCGACTACGTGGTTGACTATTTTTGGGGTATTTGTTACGGCTGTTATGATGGCTAAAAAAATTCCAGGATCATTGTTTTATGGTATTGTTTTAACTGCGGCGGCAGGACTTATTACAGGTATTATTGCACCACCGGATCGTATTATTTCGATGGCCCCCAGTTTAACTCCTACGTTGGGTGTAAGTATTAAATATATTCCTGCCATTTTAGGAGATTTTCGTATGTGGGCGGTTGTAGTTGTATTTTTCTTGGTGGCCTTTTTTGATACGGCGGGTACGTTAATAGGATTAGCACAACAAGCTGGATTTATTCATGAGGGAAAAATGCCTAGAATTGGCAAGGCCTTGATGGCAGATTCCTTTTCTATGTTAGGCGGTGCTATTTTAGGTACGACTCCTACTTCGGCTTATGTGGAATCATCAGCAGGGATTGCTATGGGTGCACGTACGGGTTTGACGGCGGTAGTAGTGGCTATCTTATTTGCTTTTAGCATGGTTTTTTCTCCATTATTAGCGGTGGTTACGGCACAAGTTACGGCACCAGCTTTAATTATTGTTGGCGTATTGATGGCATCTTCTTTACGTGAAATTCATTGGGAACAATTTGAAGTAGCCTTCCCTTGTTTTATGATTATTGTTGGTATGCCGTTGACATTTAATATTTCTTACGGTATTGCTTTTGGCTTTTTGTTTTATCCGCTGTTAATGCTTGCGGTTGGACGAAAGAAAGAGTTAAATTGGTTAGTTTGGCTATTATTCATATTATTTTTATTATTGTTATATACATTGACATTATTGAAGGCATAAGGAGTTACTCATGATAACAACAGAATTGCTAGCTGAGTATATTGCCGCAGGTGCAGCTGAAATAAAAGCAGATGTGGCTCTTCTCGGCGGAACACTCATGAATGTTCATACGGGTGAGTATTATTTAGCAGATATTGCTATATATAAAGAAAAGATTGTTGCCGTTGAACCAGATATAAGCGAGTATATGGGCGAACATACGCGGTGTATTGATTGTAAGGGAAAATATATTGTACCAGGACTTATTGATTGCCATATCCATGTAGAATGCAGTAAAATGAGTATGACTCGTTTTGCACAAGCTGTTTTACCACATGGTACAACGAGTATTGTAAGTGGATTAGATGAATATATATCGGTTTTAGGTTTAGATGGATTGCAAGAAATTTTTCAGGAAATTGATGCATCACCATTAAAAGTGTTTTGGGGTCTTCCTTATAAGACACCGTATACAATTCCAACTTCGACAGTTGCTTATTCCGTGACGGCAAAGGATCATGAAAAATATCAAAAAGATCCGCGTTGTTTTGGTGTTTGGGAATTAGTGCGTGAAGCAGTGCAAACTAGAGATGAAGATACCCTTGCCGCATTGGTGGCTGCTATGAAACAGCATAAACCTATCTTTGGATGCAGTCCGTTGGCCCGAGGAAAAGATCTTAATCAATATTTGATGAGTGGTGTACGTGTGGATCATGAAAGTTATGATCATGAAGAGTTATTGGAAAAAGCACGTAAAGGCATACACACAATTATTCGAGAATCGGCAGTTACTAAATTTTTAAAAGAAAATATTCGTGCTATTACCGAGGGTGCTGCTGGGGTGGCACGACATACGAGTTTTTGTTCTGATGATGTGCACGCACGAGGAATATTAGAATATGGGCATATGGACCATTTGGTACGGTTGGCTATACAAGCTGGCGTAGCACCAATGACGGCGGTACAAATGGCAACGATTAATGCGGCACAAGCATATCATATTGATGACCGTGTAGGCACGATTGCACCAGGAAAAGAAGCGGATATTATTTTGGTAGATGAACCAGGAACATTTCATGTAGAAACAGTACTTAGCAAAGGTCGTATTGTTGTTGAAAAAGGAGTTTCGCAGATTGAGTATATACCACCGAAGCGCACTACTACTTTGGTGAATACTGTTTCTCATGCACCTGTACAAGCTGACGACTTTGCTTATCATGTAGATATTGCTAATGGTATAGCTACTATTGAAGCAATACATAGCGTAGGTCCTTTTATGCGGAAACGGCGTGATGTAGAATTGGTGGTTAAGGATGGCGTGATACAGGTAGATGCAAAAAAAGATGTAGCGTATGTATCGGTAATGGAACGGTATGGAAAAAATGGTAATATTTCTAAAGGATTTATTTCGGGATGGGAGTTAACTTGTGGTGCTATTGCTACTACGGCTTCACCTGATGATAATAATTTAGTTGTGGCGGGGATGAATCACGAAGACATGGCATTAGCAGCAAACACGCTAATACAAGCAGGCGGTGGTCAAGTGATAGTCGTAGATGGAGAAGTACTTTCTTTCTTGCCATTACCTATAGCTGGCATTGTATCTGATTTGGAACCGGAAGATTTAGCACAAAAAGAACGTGAATTGGATCAGATGACGAAATGTTTGGGTAGTACGTTACCAGATCCAATGTTTTATTTGTCATTTTTACCGATTACGGCAATTCCTGATTTAGCTATTACGGATGGCGGCAATGTGGATTATACGAAACTTTCATATTTTGATCCTGTGTTATCCTTAAAACAAGCTAAATAAAAAAATCTATATAGCCATAAGACAACCCTCACATATGATATGTGAGGGTTGTCTTATGGGTTATTTTTTTGTTGATGTTTCCATGGACAAAGATATATTTCTAGTTGGTCTAGTGTGATATATAAAGATAAGCCAATGAGCCCTAAGGTAATAATAGCAGCATACATTTCTTCATAATTGTGAATTTCCATGGCATTCATAATAAAATAACCGAGACCTTTATCAGAGGCAAACGTTTCGGTAATGAATAATAAGGCTAATGCAATGCCTAAACCTGTTCGTAATGAAGTTAAAATGGGGGATAGTGAAGCGGGCCATAATAGATGGCGAACGAGTTGCAGTGGAGTAGCACCGAAAGAACGTAAAATATCTATTTGAAAAGGGTCGATAGAACGAACCGCATCACGAATGATAACAGTTAAGTGAAAAAATAAAGTAAAAGAAATCAGAAAAATTTTTGTGGCATTGCCGATACCTAAAGCCAGCATGATTAGAGGCAGAAATATGACTTTGGGCATAGAATAAAAGAGGTATAGAAATGGCGAAAGTAGTTGGTTTCCGCGATGACTGAAACCGCTCCACATTCCAAGGGGAATAGAAAGTATAAAAGCGATAGCAATACCTAATAATAAGCGGTACATACTAGCAAAGATATGAGGCTGTAATAAAGGAGAAGACCAAAGCTGTAGCATCTGTATACCCACGTTATAGGGAGTGGGTAAGAGGGGGGTTTTTAAATAAAGGCTACTGATGTGCCATAGGGTGAGTAGTATACATAGGGTTACGATATAGGAGATAAGAGATTTACATCGTTTGTGAGAGGCGGGATGTTGTAAATCTGAATAATAAGGCATTTTAATATGCTCCTTTGGAAGTTAAATCAATTATTTTTTTGCCGAATAAAGTGGCATCGTTATGATCATGTGTAACAAGTATGAGTGTAGCTTGTGTAGTGGAGATATAGTGCTTTATTTCTTGCCGACAGATGCAAGCTGTCGTTTCATCTAATGCACTAAAAGGTTCGTCTAGTAATAATAAGGTAGGCGTACTTATTAAACTACGTACGATAGCGACACGCTGTTGTTGGCCACCTGATAATTCATGTGGATAGAATGTACTTAAATCGGTTAGGCCAAGAGCATGGTATAAGGGGATGAAATCTAAAGGGACATTTCCTTTCCCCCTTAATTGGAGGGGGAGTAAAATGTTTTCTCGTACAGTTTTCCATGGTAATAATCCATATTGCTGGAATACGATACTTATATCCGGATGAGGGTGTAGAAGAGGTTTATCTTTAAAATAAATATTTCCGGTTTGGGGTATATATAACCCACTCATTAATCGTAGTAAGGTTGTTTTTCCACAGCCAGACGCACCTATAATACTTAGATGTTCTTGTGGTTGTACCGTCAGATTGAAATGGTTGAAAATAGGCGTAGTACAATTAGGATACTGCCAACGTATATTTTGTAGGGAAAGAAGAGCATCCATATTAAGATACCTTTACCATTTCTTCATATGTATAAGGTATTGGCAATAATTTCTTTGCTACCATCCAACGCATTACTTGCTGGACCTCCTGTGGAGATGGCAAGGCATGAGGTGTAAAGGAAGGAGGATTATATGTATTGCTTATATCTTTAGGAATCCCCGCTTTTTGTAAGGCTAAGGCGCGATAGGCTGTTGGATTTTCGTTGATGTGTGTAATGGCTAGATGATATGCCGAAAGAAAACGGGACATGTCATTGGCATGTTGGGTTAGAATATTTTTTTTCATAATGATAACGGATTGAGAGTAATTTCCCTTTAATTTTGTATCGTCAATGACAATATGAGCTCCTTTTTGAACGGCATATGATGCTAATGGATCTGGTAAAATAGCAGCTTTTACATCTTTTCCTGCAAGTACGGCATCAACACGCAGTGAAAGATTGGGTAATTGAATGGTTTTGATTTTTGTTGAATCAAGATGCAACTCTTCTTCGTATTGATTGAGTAAATATTCCATCATAGTATTATGAGCAATTGCTACATTTCCTTTGTATAGATCAGTCGGTGTGTGTATGGTGCTATTGGGAGAACTTACAATTAGAAAACGGCCTTCTTTAGGGGTTGCACCTAGTGCCGTAGCAATGATACGAACGTCAGTACCACCTTTTTTTAATAGACTAGTTACAATCATATCGGTCATCATGCCATCAAGGGAACCTGATTCCATAGCTTTACGCTGATCAAGTGCACTGTTAAATTCAACGATTTGAACAGGAACACCCATTTCTTTAAATAGATTTTCGTGTTCAGCCACATATAAGGGAAGACTATCATGCACACGAAGTACACCTATTTTGTACGTGGTAGTAGGTGATGAAGTGGTAGGGCGACAGCCTGTAAGGATGAATGAACAAGAAAAAATAATACAGAATAAGAGGTAGATTAATTTTTTCATATAAAACTCCTTTATATTTCATTATGTTAATAGTATATTCTTATTATAATCATCTGCATGATGAATTTGAATTATTATTAATATGAAATATATTTATAAATAGACAAGCAAGAATAAAATTATTTTTGTAGAAAAATTTTTTGACAAGCAAGAAAAATTTTAATAGTATAGTAATAATAAACATATTAGGATATAAATGAAAATAACTTAGACAAAAATAAAATAGTATTACTGATAAGGATAAATTGATTACTTATAAATTAAAGGAGTGTGATTGACGTGGTCAAAAGTATAGCAGCAGCACATGCACGGGGAAAATATGCGGAGGATAGGATTTTTGGCGCGAATAACCGTGCTACTGCGTTGGCGGATGAGATAGGTGTAGATCGGGTCATTAATGGTACGGTAGGAGCTATTTTAGATGAGCAGGGACAATTAGTTATGTTAGATGTAGTGCAACAGGCGTATAAAGCACTTACACCACGCGAGATTGTGGCATATGCACCTATCCAAGGGTATTCTGAATACTTGGAAGATGTTATTACTCAATGCTTTGGTAATGCTAAGCCAGAGGGATATATTCGTGCTTGTGCAACTTCGGGTGGTTCAGGGGCATTACATCACGTTATTCACAATTATTCGCAATGGGGCGATGAAATTATCACAAGTGATTGGCATTGGGGTGCTTATGATTCTATGTGTCGGGACAATAATCGCTCATTACGTTGTTTTGAGTTGATTGATGAGAAAGGATTATTTTATTTTGAAGACTTTAAAAAGCAGGTGCAAGCAGTTAGTGAAAAGCAGGAAAATATTGTTATTATTATGAATTCACCGGCTAATAATCCAACTGGGTTTTCTCTTACCGCTGAAGATTGGGATAAGGTACTGGCCTTTTTAGGTGAGATGACTCGCCCTCCTTATAATAAAAACATTATTTTAGTTCCAGATGTAGCATATTTAGATTATAGCGGTGAGAAAGATGACTGTCGTAAATTTTTTACTAAATTTAGTCGTCTACCAGAACGATTACTCGTAGTTGTTGCGTATACATGTAGTAAAGGTTTTACCCTGTATGGACAACGGATTGGGGCGATGATTTGTGTTACTCCGAATAAAGACATTGCTGATGAATTTGTGGCTATTAATCAATATAGTAGTCGGGCTACTTGGTCTAATTCAAATTCTGCCGCGATGAAGGTAATGAGTGCGATTTGTCGAGATCCTAAAAAATTAAAGGCATTAGAAGCACAACGGCAGGTATATTTAGAATTAATTCGTGAACGGGCACATATATTTATTACGGAAGCGGATGCTTGTGGGCTTTCTTATGTGCCGTATGTTGCAGGATTTTTTATCACCTTACCAATGTCAAATGCACAAGCTGTTTGTGATGTCTTAGAAAAGGAACATATATTTTTGGTACCTCTAAAAAAAGGAATACGTGTTGCTGTCTGTTCTGTGTCGAAGAAAAAATTGATGGGGTTAGCGAGAAAAATAAAAGATGCAGCTATGGCGGTAGGGAACGCATAAGGAGAAGAACCTATCGATATATAAATATCGGTAGGTTTTTCTTTAGGTAAAAATATGATAAATTTATATAGACAGAAAGGATGATGTATTATGTTTAAAACAATAGGCATATGTGGTGCGGGTAATATGGGAAAAGCGATTATCAAAGGGTTGGTACAGTCGAAAGCAATAGCTCCAGAAAATATATTTGTATATGATATACATACTGATCATACGCAGTTATTAGCAGACCAATTGGGAATTCAAGCAGTAAATACACCGGCTCAATTAGCCTCGCATGTACAAGCCTTAATTATGGCGGTAAAACCACCGATAATACCGCATGTTATGACAGCGTTACGGAAAGCTGTCTTGGTTGATACGGTTATTATTTCTATTGCTGCAGGGGTTACATTGGCTCAACTAATGAAAGGATTTGAGGAAAAAACGAAGATTATTCGTGTCATGCCTAATACGCCGGCGATGGTAGGTGAAGGGATGGCGGCATTAGCTATTAATCAGTATATTACGGCAGAAGAACAAGATAATGCTTTAGCTATTTTTAGAAGTTTTGGTAAGGCTGAAATTGTAAAAGAAGAATTAATAGATGCTGTATGTGGTGTTAGCGGTAGTGGTCCAGCTTATGTGTACATGTTTATTGAAGCCTTAGCTGATGGGGCTGTGCATGAAGGTATGTCGAGGAATTTAGCATATACTTTTGCCGCACAGACGGTATTTGGTGCGGCTAAAATGGTACTTGAAACAGGAATGCATCCAGGCGTATTAAAAGATCAGGTTTGCTCTCCTGGTGGTACGACAATTGCAGCTGTTAAGTCATTGGAAACAAATGGTTTTCGTTCTGCGGCGATGGAAGCGGTTATTGTGGCGTCAGAAAAGAATAAAACGCTATAGTATACTATAATTGATTGGCCATTTTTAAATTAAAAGGGAAAAATAAAAAACAGTATATTTTATTTTTTATTGAAAAACGAAATATATTGAAATATTTTATTTAGGGTTACGAATATTTTGTAAAACAATAAAGCGGCATAACTAAATGTCATAGAAGTGAATTTTTTAATACAAATAACATATGAATGAAATGTCATAATGTAATTTACATGTTCTATTTAATAAGGTATAATAAAACGCGAAGGCAAGGGGAAGATGATCCATAATACGTATTATCGTATATAATCATCTCACGCTGTCTGAACTAATATATAGTTATGTATCGATATAAGCTAGTCATATGTATCAACAAAATTTATTATTGGAGGGATTCACTATGGCAAAAGGCACAGTATCACCTGAAATTATTGAACAACTTAAACAAATTGTTGGCGAAAAGTATGTATATACGGATAAAGAAAAATTGGAGCCGTATTCTCATGACGAAGTAACAGATCCACATTACATGAAAGAAGCACAAGTAGTAGTTCTTCCTGCTACAACGGAAGAAGTTTCTAAGGTTGTAAAATTATGCTATGACAATGACATTATCATGGTTCCACGTGCTGCTGGTACGGGTTTAGCAGCAGGCGCAGTTGCTATTTATGGCGGTGTTATTATTTCGATTGAACGTATGAATAAAATTTTGGAAATTGATACCCAAAACATGGTATGCGTTTGCGAACCAGGTGTTACAACATCTGTATTACAAGAAGAAGTTAAAAAAATCGGTCTCTTCTACGCAGGCGACCCCTGCAGTGGGGATTCTTGCTTTATCGGCGGTAACGTAGCTACTAATGCTGGCGGTAACCGTGCTGTAAAATATGGTGTAACACGTGAACAGGTTATGGGTCTTGAAGTTGTTACTCCGACTGGTGAAGTTGTTATGTTAGGCGGTAAATTCCGTAAAAATGCAACTGGCTACATGTTGATGCATTTATATATTGGTTCAGAAGGTACGTTAGGTATTGTTACGAAAGTAATCGTTCGCTTAGTAACTTTGCCAAAATATCAAATGGACTTATTAGCTGTATTTGATAACTTAGACGATGCTATTGCATTAACTCCGATTGTTATGAATGCAGGTATTACACCTACTTGTGTAGAATTTATGGATAATGCGTCTATTAAACAGGTAGAAATATTCTTGAATGAAAAATTACAACATTCCGACAATGGTAACTATATTATTATTCAGATTTCTGGAGATAGTGAAGATACGTTGGATGAACAATGTGAAATTATTGATGAACTTGCTCGTAAAAATAAGGCATTGGATGTATTGGTGGCAAACCCCGCTATTATTTGGAAGTCTCGTAAAGCGTATTTGGAAGCAGACCGTGCTCGTAGCTTAGTATTCTCGATGGAAGATATTGTTGTACCTTTAACAATGATTCCAGAAGCAGTACAACGTATTTCACGGTTGGCTGAAAAATATAACGTAGCAATGCATTGTGCTGGTCACTGCGGCGATGGGAACGTTCATATTGATATCTTGAAAGATGACAAGTCACAAGAAGAATGGAACGAAATGTTGCCTAAGATTCAAGGCGAAATCTATGCAATTGTTGTTGAATACGGTGGACGTCTTTCTGGCGAACACGGGATTGGCTATAAACGTCAAGCTTTGCTTGAAAAATACGGCAATCCTTTGGAATTGCGCTTGATGAAAGCTGTTAAGAAAGCATTGGATCCGAAGAACATTATGAATCCAGGAAAAGTTATTAGCATTAATGACGAAGTTCCAGTAGAATAAGAACTCTTATAAATGTAAAGCGGGCAGGGGATAATTCTTGCTCGCTTTATTTTTATTTGATATAAAATTTATTTTATTAGTTGCCATCTATACTTGACAACAAATTTATATATGTTATACTAAATAAGTCATTAGTCATGGGCCTATAGCTCAGCTGGTTAGAGCGCACGCCTGATAAGCGTGAGGTCGGTGGTTCAAGTCCACCTAGGCCCACCATGAATACCGTCTTTGCATTGCAAAGACGGTATTTTTATGTAATCGTGACTTTTTATCTTCTGTATGATATACTAACAACACTAATGGTTGATTGTCTTGAGGTGATAATATGAATATTATGGCATATATTGAAAGTATGCAGGTTGCAGCAGAAACGATGCCAGGTGATATTAAAAAATTGTGTGAAGAAGCAATTCGTTTTCATTATCGAGGAATTATTGTAAATTCTATGTATACATCTTATGCAAAAAGTTTAATCACATCTCAGCCGATAGAACTTATCGCTACAGTAGGCTATCCGTTAGGTGCAATGGCATTGACGGCTAAAGCAGAAGAATGTGCATATGCTATCTCTCATGGTGCTGATAGCATTGAAATGGTAATTGCAGTTGGTCGTGCGAAGTGTGGTGAATGGGATTATGTTACGGAAGATATGCGGCGGGTGGTAAAAAATGCCGCAGGTCATCCTGTATGTGCTGTTGTAGAAACGGGATTGCTGAATGCATATGAAACTGCACGAGTATGTCGTATGGCTGCTAATGCGGGAATTTCAGCCGTGCGTACGTCTACTCAATTTTCACAGACGGTTCCACAAGTAGATGATGTTTTGTTGTTAAGTAAAGCGAGTGAAGGCAAATTAGCCGTAAAAGTTGGCGGCAAGGTGGATGATTATGAGTTAGCAAAACAACTGATTGATGTTGGGGCAATATGTTTATCTACGATTGAAGGGAAACAGTTAGTTCGGGCAGCGGTGGCTGAGGCAGAAGCTGCAGGATTATATAAAGGATGGGATGAAACGAATCCGTTTGAAAATATGACGGAACAAGAGTTATTTTACTATTTACAGCAGCAACAAGCAGAGGAGAAAAAATCATGACCATAGAAGGTCATGATTTTTTTTCTTGTATATGATATAATGTAAAAATGTGAGAGCAGATAAAACTAATATAGGATGATTCAGTAAAATAGAAATATCTATACATTAGTTTTAGTAGGGGACGGAGCAAGGAGGCTTTTATGGAGGATAGTGAATTAGCGTTGCAGCAATTAGCCCAGTGTATACGTGCAAAACGGGAAGAACAAAAAGTACCCGCTATAAAAACGCAGGATACCGGCTTAGAAATATTGGGTGAAGCACAAACAAAGGATTGCTTTGTGGGTATGTTAGCTAGTGGAAGCCAGGGAAATTGTGCGTTTATTCGGTGTGGTAAAACGAAAGTTTTAATTGATGTAGGGATTAGTAGCCGTAGGATTATTCAGGGGTTGAAACGCTATGGATATACGGTGGATGATATTGATGCAGTATTTTTAACACATGAACACGCTGATCATGTAAAAGGATTAGCCACTTTGCTCAAAAGATCCAAGATGCCCATTTATACTACGGCAGAAACATGGAGTGTATTAGATTCAGCTATTACAACACACCGTAATCGATTTATGCCGCTGATGAAAACAACAGGGGTAAAAGATATTAAGGTAGTTCCTTTTTCTATTTCACATGATGCAATACGACCGGTTGGGTATTCTGTGTATTTTGGCCATACAAAGATTACGTTAGCAACGGATTTAGGCATGTTAACGCCAGTTGTTCAAGACAATGCAGCGTATTCCGATATTTTAATTTTGGAAGCGAATCATGATGAACAAATGGTGAGAAGTGGACCATATCCATATCATTTGCGTCAACGGATATTAGGGCAACAAGGGCATTTATCCAATGGAACAGCTGGACGCTTTTTGAGGGGGATACCGGCACAGGGCTTAATGAAAGTTATTTTGGCACATAGAAGTGAACACAATAATACACCTACATTAGCAATACAAACCATTCGTAAGGTCTTATCACAAGGTGGCAAAGTAATGGGGCAAGATATTGTATTACGATTGGCCAGTCAACATGGTGCTGTTGGTATGAAAGCAGCAGTGGTAAAGAAGGATAGAGGAGATGTATATGATAAAATATAAACGCACTATATTGGCATGTTTAGGTATTCTATTTATTTTCATAGGCAGTATTGGAGGTTTTTATTGGCGTGAGATTTATGATTATAGCACTGCTGGGTCAATAAATAGAAATAGCATCGTAGCGACAGCTGAACAATCTATACAACATAGTAAACAGACGCCTATTGTACAAGCAGTAAAGCAAGTTGAACCGGCTGTTGTAGGGATTACTACTAGAGTATATAATCAAGATCCTTTTGATGGGGCAGTATCGATTCGAGAAGGCGTTGGTTCGGGGATTATTTTTTCTCAAGATGGATATATTGTTACGAATGCTCATGTAGTAGGTAGGGCACGTAAAGTAATGGTATCATTGTCTGATGGTAAAACCTATGAGGGGAGAGTTGTGGGGAAAGATACATTGACTGATTTGGCAGTGGTAAAAATTAAGGCGAAACACTTACCCGTGGCTACTTTGGGTGATAGTGATGCTTTGCAGGTTGGAGAAACGGCAATTGCTATTGGTAATCCCTTGGGACTAGAATTTCAAGGAACAGTTACAACGGGGGTGATTAGTTCTGTTCATCGTACAGTTGGCACGTTAGGCGAAACATTTCAATTAATTCAAACTGATGCAGCGATTAATCCGGGTAATTCTGGAGGGGCATTAGTAGATGTAACAGGAAAAGTTATTGGTATTAATAGTGCTAAAATTGCGAAAGAAGGTATTGAAGGACTGGGGTTTGCGATTCCTATAAATGGGGCACGTCCGATTATTCAAGCTTTAATTAAAAATGGTAGAGTACAACGACCTTATTTAGGTTTTATTGGTGTTGATTATGAAATGGCTACGCGTGGTGGGCTACAATTGCCAATAAAAGGGATATTAGTATATCGTACGATCGCACATTCTAGGGATATTCAAGTGGGTGATATTATGACTGCTATAGATGATCAGCGTGTAGACAAGATGAGTCAAGTACAGCGAATTTTACAAAAACATCATATTGGTGAACGTGTTAAAATTACTGTATATCGTGAAGGAACATACTTATCTATGCTAGTTCAATTAGCTGAAATGCCAATACAGGAGTAATTATGAAGTATCATATTATAACGATTGGGAAGATTAAAGAAAAATATATTACGCTAGGTATAGATGAATTTTTAAAGCGCCTAAAACCATATGTTCATGTGACAATGACTTCGTTTTCAGAAGAAAAAATGCCGGATCGCCCTTCTTTGGCTGAACGAGTTAGGATATTAGATAAAGAAGGCGAAAAAATGGTTCGAGCTATTAAAGATAATTCCTATGTGTATGCACTGGATGTACAAGGAGAGCTGATATCTTCTGAACAATTAGCATTGCAATTAGGGGAGCTTACTGTAGGTGGAAATAGTGATTTTACCTTTATTATTGGGGGACCTTTTGGCTTATCTGATAAAGTGAGACAACGTGCAGATAGGTGTATTTCTTTTGGTCGAATAACACTTACCCATCAAATGATTCGACTGCTTTTAGTAGAACAATTATATCGAGCTCACAAAATACAGCGGCACGAACCGTATCATTGGTAAAAAATAAAAAGGATTTTTATATAGTTTGGTATAATGTTATTAATAGAGATATATTTTTTAGATAGACAAAGAGGTGGTTATCATGCAAAAACGAACAGCAGCAGACATTATGGAAAAAGTGTTTATTTCGGCTAGTATAGACACAACTGTATTTGATTTAGTTCATTATTTTGTAAAAAGTAAAGTTTCGGCTATTCCTATTGTAGATGAGGACCAAGTGTTGGTAGGTATTGTTACGGATGCAGATTTGTTGTATAAAAAAATAAAGCCTCATGTACCTCATTATGTTAACTTATTAGGTGCTAGTATTTATTATAGCGGAATTAGCAAGTATAATAGAGGATTTAAAAAATTAATGGCTTGTACTGCGGGTGATATGATGACGAAAGATGTTATTATCGCCTCACCTGATGCTGATGTAGAACAATTAGCTGGTGTTATGGTGGCAGAACATTTAAAAGTTATACCTATTGTTAAAGATAAACGCGTCATTGGTATTGTGACACGTTATCATATTTTGGATGAGTTATATAAAGAGTTTGGCGAAGAATAAAAAGATAAAAGAGCACTATAATGTATAAAAGACATTATAGTGCTCTTTTATTACTAAATAAAATAATGAAATGAATAATCATTATTGACAAATAGAAAATACACTGTTATCATAAACATGTCAGAGATGATATAGTTTTTGACATTTAATATAAAGGAGGTACATATTATGTCATTAATTAATAAAGAAGTTGCAGATTTTAAAGTACAAGCATATCAAAATGGAGAATTTAAAGAAATTTCTAAAAAAGATATATTAGGAAAATGGTCTGTTTTTGTTTTTTATCCAGCAGATTTTACTTTTGTATGCCCAACTGAATTAGAAGATTTAGCAGGGTTATATAGTAAGTTCCAAGCTATTAATTGTGAAGTATTTAGTGTATCTTGCGATAGCCATTTTGTACATAAAGCATGGCATGAAACATCGACAGCAGTTGGCAAGGTAACGTATCCAATGTTAGGTGATCCTCGTGCAGTATTAGCTAAAGATTTTGAAGTATATATTGAAAGTGAAGGAATGGCAGAACGGGGATCATTTATTGTTAATCCTGAAGGAAAAATTGTTGCTTACGAAGTAAATGCTGGTAGTGTGGGGCGTAACGCAGAAGAATTATTGCGTAAAGTAGAAGCATCTCAATTTGTAGCAGAACACGGCGATCAAGTGTGCCCAGCGAAATGGAAACCAGGTGAAAATACATTGAAACCTAGCTTTGATTTAGTTGGTAAGCTCTAAGAAATGGAGCGATTGTCATGAATACAGATCAAATGTATGACCTCGTTATTATTGGTGGTGGCCCAGCCGGTTTAACTGCTGCTATTTACGCAGCACGTGCACGAGGAAAAGTGTTAGTCATTGAAAAAGGCGAAATCGGCGGACAAATTACGGAAGCTGGTGCTTTGGTCAACTATCCTGGCGTACCGAATACAACGGGTAAAGAAGTAACGGAATTAATGCATGCTCAAGCATTATCATTTGGAGCACAGTGGCTAGAAACAGAAGTTACAGGTTTAGAATTAGAGGGCGATATTAAAGTAGTACATACGAAACAAGGAGACTATCAGTCTTTAGCTGTTATTTTAGCTACAGGTGCCAACCCACAAAGCGTTGGATTTAAAGGCGAAAAAGAATTTCGTGGACGTGGCGTTGCATATTGTGCTACTTGTGATGGCGAATTTTTTACAGGAAAAGATATTTTTGTTGTCGGCTCAGGTGCAGCAGCAATAGACGAAAGTATCTTTTTGACTAAATATGCTAAGTCTATTACCATTTTGGTAAAAAAACCTAAATTTGATTGTGACCCAGCATTAGTAGAAGAGTTAAAAGAATACCCTATGATTTCTGTACATTACACATCGGAAATAGTACAGGCTGGGGGTGACGATGGCATTTTACGTTATGCTGAGTTTAAAAATAGAAAAGAAGGAACAACATGGCGTTATGATGCACCTCAGGGCGATACGTTTGGCATTTTTGTGTTTGCCGGGCATCAGCCTAATGCTGTTTTATTTGGTGAATCGGTTAAATTAGATCCAAAGGGATATGTTATTACTGATTTAGAACAAAAAACAAGTGTAGATGGTGTGTATGCAGCTGGTGATTTGTGCGTAAAAACATTACGTCAAGTTGTAACTGCAACGGCTGATGGTGCAATTGCAGCAACATCTTCATTGAAATATTGTGGTATCATGCACAAAAAATTAAATTTGCCTAAATTTCCGCAGACGCCTGTACATCCCGTGGCGCCAAAGTCAACAGAAGAAACGACAATTCGTAATGAGGCAGCTGGATCCTTCTTAACAGATGAAATTCGTGATCAATTAAAACCTATTTTAGAAAAATTTGACCATACAGTTATACTGAAATTACATGTCAATGATCATCCTTTAACGAAAGAAGTAAAAGAAGCGGTACAGGAATTGGCTGTATTAAGTGCACATATAAAAGTACAAGAAGAAACATTAGCTGCATCGGAAGTACCTTACATTTCGTTAGCAAAAGAGGATGGTACTTTAACCGGTATTGCGTTTCACGGAGTTCCTAGTGGACATGAGTTTAATTCATTCATATTAGCGATGTATAACGTTGCTGGACCAGGTCAAGCATTGGATGAAGAAACCAAGCGGGGGTTAGAAGAATTAAAGAAAACGGATAAACAATTTGATATTAAGATCCTTGTATCCTTATCTTGCACGATGTGCCCGGCAGTAGTACAAGAAACGCAACGATTAGCGGCGATTGCTGATAATATTAAAGCGGAAATGTTTGACTTACAACATTTTCCTGAATTAAAAGATAAATATCGTATCATGAGTGTACCGTGCATGGTTATTAATGATAACGCAGTTTATTTTGGCAAAAAGACGATGAATGAGATTATTCATATTTTAAAAGAAATATAAGATAGAACGCATTAAAAGACAAGAAAGAATGAAGCACAATGCATTTCTTTCTTGTTTTTTTGTGCACTGCTCATGGTGCTCTTCGTTTTTACTTTATGACTATACAATAAATACATGTATGATATAATAATGGTATTGTTTTGTACTATGCAAAAATAACGGTATGATTAGATATAAAGGAGGAACCATGAATCAAAAAGAGCTTGTTATAGTTGTTGATTTTGGAGGACAATATAATCAATTGATTGCTCGGCGTGTACGAGAAAATCATGTATATTGTGAAGTATTCCCTTATTATAAGGCGTTAGATAAAATTAAAGAAATGAAACCGCAGGGAATTATTTTTACGGGTGGACCAGCAAGTGTATATGAAGATAAAGCACCAAAAATAGAAAAAGAAATATTTTCATTAGGAATTCCTATTTTAGGCCTTTGTTATGGCATGCAATTTATGGCCCACACACTAGGTGGAAATGTAAAACAAGCGAATACACGAGAATTTGGTAAAACGGAAATTCATGTTCAAACGACAAGTTCTTTGTTTCATGGTTTAACGGAAACACAAACTGTATGGATGAGTCATCAGGATTATGTAGCTGAACTTCCTGATGGATTTGAAATGGTTGCGTCATCTTTGAATTGTCCTATTGCTGCAATGGAAAATAAGGAAAAACAATTGTATGCGATGCAATACCATCCAGAAGTGTTGCATTCGGAACATGGAAAGGAAATGTTGCATAATTTCTTATTTGAAATATGTCGGTGTAAGGGACAATGGACGATGGCTAATTATGCAAAAACAGCTATTGAAGATATTCGCCGTATTGTTGGGGCAGGAAAAGTAGTCTTGGCCTTATCAGGAGGAGTGGATAGTTCTGTTGCAGCAGCATTGATTTCTCAAGCGGTAGGCAAACAATTAACCTGTATTTTTGTAGATCATGGATTGATGCGCAAAAATGAAGGAGATGAAGTAGAACAAGCTTTTCAACATTCCGGTATGAATTTTATTCGGATTGATGCATCGCAGCGTTTTTTGCAAAAATTGGCACATGTGGTAGAACCAGAAGAAAAACGAAAAATTATTGGAGAAGAATTTATTCGCGTATTTGAAGAAGAAGGACGGAAAATTGGTTCGGTTGATTATTTGGCACAAGGAACAATTTATCCAGACGTAATCGAATCAGGTACAGGCGATGCAGCTGTCATCAAGAGTCATCATAATGTGGGGGGACTACCTGCAGTAATTGACTTTAAAGGCCTTATTGAACCCTTACGAAACCTCTTTAAAGATGAAGTACGAGAATTAGGAAGTGAATTGGGATTACCGGATTATCTTGTTTGGCGACAACCTTTCCCCGGTCCAGGATTGGCTATTCGTGTGATGGGAGAAATAACGGAAGAAAAATTGGCAATTCTTCGTGATGCTGATGCTATTTTTAGAGAAGAAATCCATAAAGCTGGGTTAGAACGAGATATTAATCAATATTTTGCTGTATTGACGGCTAATCGAACCGTTGGTGTTATGGGGGATTTTCGTACCTATGACTATACTTTAGCTTTGCGTGGTGTTACGACTACGGATTTCATGACTGCAGATTGGGCACGTATTCCTTATGATGTATTAGACGCTGTATCTGTAAGAATTGTTAATGAAGTTAATCATATCAATCGTATTGTGTATGATATTACCAGTAAACCACCAGCTACGATCGAATGGGAGTAGTTAAAAACAGGCTCTAAAGCCTTGTAAATAGCCATTTTGTGATTGGTGTGCTTGCGAAATGCTTGCAAATTTTAGAAATTGGTCACCTGAAGAGTAATTCTTTGGGTGATTTTTTTGTATTTAAAAATGCTACAGGAAG
>NZ_AFUG01000049.1:0-96537 GCF_000221545.1 Megasphaera sp. UPII 135-E | reverse complement strand
AACGCGTTATATATATAACGCGTTTTTTTATTAGAAATTACCATTATCATTCAACAGGGGATGAACATCATCGGCTTGTGGAATAAAGGATTCTAAGTCAAGAAGCATATTTTCTTTATCTTTGGGTAATGTCCCCTTGACGGGAAATAAGTTAGACACATGGTTACTGCGGAAAATACAGACATTTTGCACATCGATATTATGGATAATAAGCTCTAATTCCTCTAAAAAGCCACGCGCTGTTAGAGGAGTAAAGGTTCCCGCCATAGTTTCTTTATACAGGGGAGAACCGTAGGGAATGATAAGGGATAAAGCACTTAACATGGTGGGTTGAATGGCTGAAATGACAGCAGCTGTATGTAGGGCATGTTCGCGACTGCGTTCTTGTCCTCCTAAGCCTAATAAAATCATGGTGGATAGTTTCATTCCTGCTTGTAATGCTTTTTGTCCAGCTGAGATAGTGCGTTCTGCTGTAGTTCCTTTATGGACATGGCGTAACACTGTATCATCACCACTTTCTATGCCCATATATAGAATATCCAATCCAGCTTCTTTTAAAGCACGCAATTCTTCAAGGGATTTTCTATTTAGGTCATTTGGTGTTGCATAAGCACCTATGCGAGTTACATTGGGAAAAGAATCATGGCATTTTTTTAAAATATGGAGTAAATTTTCTGTAGGTAGTACTAAGGCATCGCCATCTGCCAAAAAGATGCGGCGGATAAAAGGCATGGCAAGTGCACCGCGTTCTATAATACCATCTATTTCTTCTAAAGAACGAATGCGATACGTAGATTCTTTATACATAGAACAAAAGGTACACTGATTATGCGAACAGCCGATAGTTACACGTAAAATGAAACTACGGGCTTCACTGGGGGGCCTAAAGACAAGGCCACCTGCATCATCAATGATCATAAAAAGACCTCCTTTATACTAGTAACTTTAAAGTATATATGCTATTATACACGGTTTTTATAATTTGTGTTACTAACTTTTTGTTATACGTACTATGCTAAAATATGCATAGCTAATATTCCTGATTACGATAATCAATAACAATAAAACCACCACTTTATTATAGTGAAATAAAGTGGTGGTTTTATTATGGTGGTATCTCGTCATTATTCTGATTTTAACATGACGATGAAGACAGTAGAAATAATGAATAGATAACCTAATAATTCGATATAACCAAAGGTGGTTTGAAGCCAAAAAGCAGAAATGATAGAGGCTACTAGTGGTTCGAGTGTACCAATTAAGGTGCCTTTTAATGGACCGATATCACAGACGCCTTGGATAAAAAAGGAAAAAGAAATGACCGTTCCGACAAAGATAATGAAAGCTACGGCTAGCCAACCTGTTATGTCTAATAAGGGAAAGGTGTTCCATAATTTGAGACTAAAGGTAAGCAAAGAGCCACCAAAAATCATCGCAAGGGCATTTACGGACATAGCACCCCACTGGGCAGATAAGCCTTGTGATAGGGTTGGGTAAATAACTGCTCCGACAGCCGCTGCAATGCCCCAAAAAAGACCTTTAGGAGAGATGATCATAGCATGGGGCGTACCATTGGTAGAGGCGAGATAAACACCAACGACAGCTAAAAATATGGCTAATAATTCTCGATTGGGGGGACGTTTGCGAAAGCGAATAGCCAGATAAATCGAAAGGAGTACTACACAAAGCGTTTGTAGGATTGTTGCCGTGCCAGCATTGGAAAATTTTATACAGGAAAGATAGGCGTACTGACACAGAATTAATCCGAAGATTGTCATGATGATAATTTTACGAATACTGATGATGTCGTGAAGCATCATATTTATTTGAGTATGTTTTTTGGGCAAGTTTAAAAAGAGTAATAAAAAGCCAGTGCAAAGCATACGAATGGCAGAAAGCCAAGCCGGATCTACCGTATAATGCATGAAAAGAAATTGGCTCATCGCACCGTTCATTCCCCATGTAACAGCACCGATGACACAACAGATAATTCCTCGCTTAAAATGATTTTGTGTCATAGTAAACCTCCCTTGGCAACGACATAAGGATATAAGACTGTTAGAACACCCCGTATTTTTATATGGATAGGGTATTTTTTTAGTATACCGCACACTAGAAGGGAAAGCAATGTATTATTACAGGTCTATATACGCTCGAAGATAGAAATTCAGCAAGTTTTGGTTAGGGAATAAGTGTCTGTACAATGAGGGGGTGCGGTTATCCAGGAAGCAAATTGTTGGCGAAATAAAGTTGCACCACCATTGGCAGGATGGCGCATGGTAACGCAATTAATTTTGGCGTTAGCTAAGGTCATCGCTGCTTTTTTTCCAATTGCACCAATATGCGGGGGACGTTGAAATAAAGTAAGCAATTTTTGAGTAAATATAAGGCCTTGTTGTAACTCTTTGTCTGTAGGAGTGCGATTGGAAAAAAGATTTTTTTTATGAGGATGAAAGGGGAAGATATTCCAAAGCACAACGTTAAAGGGCGATAGCTTATGTGTGAGGAGGGCGTTCCACACATATGTGTCTGTGGGTTCATTCATACCTTTATCTCGTTGCATTTGGTTAGTGATATAAGGGCAATCTATGCGGCTAGTTCGTTGAGGTGAGATTGATAAAATGTGAACAGGTTTAATTTGTGGATGATAGTGTAAAAGCATGCGTTCACAAGTAAGGGGGATGCCTGAAAAATGACATCCTTGGTACCCAGCGGCTTCTGCAATGAGAAGATAGGATGCATGAGGCAAGCGTAGCTCTAAATAGTTTTGTAATTGTCGTTGTCTTATTGTAACGGCAGTGCAGTTAATATCCGAGATGGGATCATAATCTCGCCAAGGGTTAAAGGTGCCCACTTGATGATAGAGCGATAAGTCTTGTATGAAGGATGTAATATTCATGATATTCTCCTAATTTGTTACATATATAGAATAATTATGTATCGTTTTTTTTAGGTAAACATGCGGATAAAGCGTTGATTGTTGAAAATCTTTTAGGTTTTTTTATGGACAATACATACTATTTTTTCACCTTGTTGGATGCGAGATAGCACATGTAATTCTTTTTCTTTAGGATAGAGATATTTTTTATTCCAAACCGCATGGACCGAGGAAGTGGGAGGGTTGTCCGTCGTGATTAAGGTACTTATTTCGTCAGTATAATACACAAAGGAAGTCTGATAGTTATGGTAAAAATAGACACGATGGCGTGGTATTAAATCAGATATGGATTGGAGGGTATTGGTGGAGCGATATGTGTAGTAGGGAGCTAATACTTGAAAGGTCAGGGTGATATAGGTACATAGCATCAAGAGTGTGATTAATGTAGGAATAGCAGGATACGCTTTTTTATAATGAGCTATGCAGAGGATAAATATAGCTGCTAATAAAAAAAGTGCGAATGGGAGTAAGGATGGTAGGGTGAAATCCTTTGGTGTATAGATAACACTCACGATAGCTAATATCAGCCAATATATGATAGGTGGAAGGATGAGGAGATAGCTTATTTTTTTCCCACCGGTTGACAGCCATGAGTATATTGTAGAGGCACCGTAATATAATAAAGGCATTATGGCAATATAGGAATAGGTTGGATATTTGGTGGCCATACAAGAATAAAATAGGATAGTTCCGATCCACCAAATAGACATGAAGATAAACTCATCGTCTTTTTTTCGTTGCTTAAACCAACCATATAAGGATATACCCGTCCAAGGAAGAAGTGTTAAGGGTAATAATAGTAGATAATAGTACCATACATTGATTTCGGGATGCTCTGATACGGTAGCACGTGTAATATTATTTAATAAAAAAAAGCCATCGATAAAATTATGACTGTGTAATACATACATCGGTGCATACCAAGATAAAACGCAAACTAAAAATAGGGCGATTCCTTGCCATGGAAATAAACGTTTAAAATAAGTTATATTTTTCCGCATTAGGCAAAATAAAAATAAAAATAAACCAGGTAATAGAAAACCGACAGGTCCTTTGGTTAAGACAGCACCAGCCGACATAATGTATGCTACGATTATATATTTCTTTTTATTTTCTGTAAGGCCTATATAGGCAAAGAGCAACGTGGCGGTAGTAAAGAAAAATAAAGGTTGGTCTGTTACGACGGAGTGTCCGATAGCCCAAAATTCTAAGGATGTCGCTAACATCGCCGCCATTATTAATGCATGTAGCCAATGCTGGGAACGATATAGTATATACCATGTTACCAAGATAATGGTGGCGGTACTGAAGAGGGCACTCGGAAAGCGTGCGGCAAAATCGGTTATGCCGAAAAGAGCATAAGAGATATACAGTAGCCAATAGATAAAAATGGGTTTATCATACCAATAAATTCCATAAATTTGAGGCGAAATAAAATTATGATGTGATAACATTTCTTTTGCTGTTAATGCATAATTAGATTCTACTGGATCGGTAATAGGTAATACCCAGTTGCCTATGCTAAAAAAGCATAGGCAAAAAAGGGCTAATAAAATAAATCGATAGCGAATATTCATTATAATCTCCTTAGTGATTAGTTAATAAAATTTGTGTTTCTGTTTCCATTACGACAGAGAGTGGTGCAAAAAGTTTTTTGTTATGAGTATAGGTGGTTTTTCGCATAATCACATAGATGGAGTTGGTTGTTGTTTTGATTTTTGCAAGGTCTAACTCTTGTGGTGATACCCAACTTTTTCCATAATAGCCACTATAAAAAGCTATGCCTGGGCGTAGAAATTTTTCAATGTAGAGTGTATCCGTTGGCGATAGACGTTGTTTTATGCTAGTTGCCATTTTTGTAGACGTTAAGGTCGGTGAAATTTGTGGTAAAAATACAGCGGAAGAAAGGAGCGATATAACAAGCATACCTAAGGGAATGATTGCATAGGCTGCTTGTATTTTTTTGGTGTGCCACCATAAGGAAGCTGGGATTATACAAAGCATACATAATGAAATGGAAAGGGTATAGACGAAAGGTCTATATATGACATCACTTCCATGTAGGGGGATTGCATATAAGCCCAGACAAAGGAGTCCTAGCACATAGGAAGAAAAGATAGTAATTAACGATCTTTTTTTCTCTTCATAACAGCGATATAAAAACCAGCCTATAAGAAATGCTGTGGGTGGAAACATGGGTGCGATATAAGAAATTAATTGGGTCTTGGATAAGGAGAAAAAGACAAAGATAAAGGTACTCCAAATGAAACAAAACCATAACGCATCGGTATAGGTATCTTTTTTACGAAAGAAACGAATAAGTGCGGGAACATATGCGGTTATCCATGGAATTAAGGATAGTATTAGCACGGGAATGAAGAAAAAAATACTATTTCGGCCTGGATGTTCAGGTGCGGTAAAACGAATGATATTGTGATACCCAATAAAGGTTTGAATAAATTCCGTACCATGCACTTGATACATGAGAATATACCAAGGTAAACCGACAATGAAAGCACATAGAATTCCTTGAGGAATTTTTAAGGTAGATAATAAATTCCATTTGCGACGAATAATAATATAACATAGCATAATAAGTGCAGGAAAGGCATAGCCAATGGGGCCTTTTGCGAGTAAAGCTAAACCACAGAAAATATAGCCACGATAATATTTTTTGGTATAAAAGGAAAGCAGAGCTATTGTTAAGGTAAAAATAAGCGTCATATCGGTAATGGCGGCTTTGCCTATGTACCAAAAGCCGAATGAACTAGTCAAGATAAGGGCACTAATATAGGCAATAGAAGAATTAAACATTGATTTTCCATAGTGATAAACCGCTTGTATGGTTATGATAGCAAGAATCGCAGAAGGAAGGCGTGATGCATAATCGGAAATACCAAAAAGTTGATAGGAAATCATTTCCAACCAGTAAAATAAGGGCGGTTTATCATACCAGACATGTCCAAAGATGCGAGGTGATAGCCAGTCATGAGCAACCAACATTTCTCTTGCTGTTTCGCCATAGACCGGTTCGTCCGGATCGGTTAAGGGAAAAGCACCTAGGAAAGGAAGTAATAATAAACAACTGAAGATAAGTAGGGATAGTTCATAACGATGGGCATATAAAAATGCTTGAATGTTTTTTTTGCCAATGTGTTTGCATATAAAAAATAAGATAAGGCATAAGGCGATAATACCGATGCCGATAATTAATATATGATTATATTTAATTAAATCTTGCCAGTGAGAACCGAGGATACATCCGGCCCAAACGAGTAATAGCGTCCAAGGAATGGTACCGATGATTGAATAGAGAATAAATTTTATAAAGGGATAACGTGCTACACCCGCAGGGAAAGAAATAAATGTACGTATACCAGGGAGACATCGTCCAATAATAATTGCGATTCCACCATATTTATTGAACAATTGTTCGGCATAATTAAATTTTTTTTCATTGAACAAAATATACTTTCCATATTTGCGTAAAAGCGGACGTCCGCCATAGGTACCTAACCAGTAACTGATAATTGAGCCAAAAATGCCGCCGCAGCAAGCAATAAAAAATGCAGGCCAAAAGGAAAAGACTTGTTGGGAAATCAAAAAGCCCGAAAATCCTAAAATAACTTCACTAGGAATAGGGATATTGGCATTTTCTGCTGCCATTGCCCAAAATAAAGCAATATATCCATATAACTCCATAAGGTGTAATAAGGTATTCAAAATAAGCACTCCTATCTCTTGATATAAAAGCTGTTAATGCATGATTATAATACCATAGTTCATGCACAGAGGGAAAATAAATTTGTTGCATTTGATATATCTTTTTTTTACTATTGAAACAATAGTTAATATGATATAAATATACGGTTGGATGGTGGTTGTATAAAATGTGTATTTTTCTGAATCATGGGGTTCAAGTAAGTAGGAAAAACTACTTATAGTGTAAAAAAGAAATGACAAAAAGAAAACGGATATACGGTATATAAGGGGAGATACTTTTGGCGGAAATAGAAAGGTACAGCATTTCCTATTTCTGATTTACTATACAAGCATAACACATATGGTATAATAACATATACATTATGTGGAGAAGATAGGGGGTAATTAAATGGTTACCACAGAAGAAAGTATTATTCGTTTAATTGTTGCCTTGGTATTAGGTGCATTTATTGGATACGAACGCCAGGCACAGAATAAGTCGGCTGGGTTACGTACGCATACGCTTGTTTGTGTAGGTGCTTGTTTGTGCATGATTGTATCGATTAATGTTGCCATGGGCTATTATTTTGGTTATGGTTATCACAATTCAGATCCAGGACGAATTGCCGCACAGGTTATATCGGGCGTCGGCTTTTTGGGAGCTGGTACGATTGTGGCGAATCAAAAAGCTGGGAATGTCCAGGGATTAACGACTGCGGCTACGGTTTGGGTAGTTGCTGCGATTGGGCTGGTCGTTGGTGCGGGTTATTTGATTACGGCTATTACGGCAACGATATTAATTTTTTTAGTGCTTACGGCTTTTGTGCGGTTAGATACTATTTTGAGTAAACGTTATCGTAAATATTATAAACTTCATATAAAAATGAAAAATACCGTAGGGCAATCTCGTCGCTTATCTTCGTTTTTATCATCTGAAAATATGCAAGTGGAATTTTTCCGCTCCATTTCAGAAGAAGAAGCCCCCATCTCTGAACTTGTTCTTTTTATTTCTTGTCATGGATTTATTAAAGAAAATGAAATTATTACTAAATTACTTGCACTAAAAGGAATTTCGATGGCTGAAATAGAACGGAAAGAACAACTCAAGGATGAATAAGTATAACTTGACTTGACAGGGAAGCATAAAGTTGTTATCATAAACAAGCATTCTAATAGCAATTTTAACTGTTGTTATGATGAGGCAAATGGTTGACATGATTGGATTTATATAGTAATATGAATATCGTCGTGCGGAAGTAGCTCAGTGGTAGAGCACCACCTTGCCAAGGTGGGGGTCGCGAGTTCGAGCCTCGTTTTCCGCTCCATTTATTCCTCAATAGCTCAGTTGGTAGAGCAATCGGCTGTTAACCGATTTGTCGTAGGTTCGAGTCCTACTTGAGGAGCCATACAGGGGTATCGCCAAGCGGTAAGGCAACGGACTCTGACTCCGTCATCGTTGGTTCGAATCCAGCTACCCCTGCCATATTATTTGATCCACTAGCTCAGTTGGCAGAGCACCTGACTTTTAATCAGGGTGTCCCGAGTTCGAATCTCGGGTGGATCACCATTATTTTGGCCCCTTGGTCAAGTGGTCTAAGACACCGCCCTTTCACGGCGGGAACATGGGTTCAAATCCCGTAGGGGTCACCACATATGGGCGATTAGCTCAGCTGGGAGAGCGCCTGCCTTACAAGCAGGATGTCGGCAGTTCGATCCTGTCATCGCCCACCAAAAAAAAGAACTTCTCTTTGTATAATATAAGAGAAGTTCTTTTTTATATCTGTTTAGTTCGGTTTCATTAGAACAAGAAAGCAGATTAGTCTAGTTTATAATAACATTTTTTCTTGATTATTCATGGAATAGCCGCCTCTTTCTACGTTATAAAACATCAGATCGGGATCTTGTTTTTTTTGTGGTGCAAGATGTTTTACTATGCCGTGCGTAGGTGTCACGGATAAAGAAGCTCCCGTCAATACCCAAAGCACTTTATATCTTTGGGGGGTGACGGACAGTGTTTTTTCGCCTTTGCCGTCTGTAAAATAAATTAAAACATCTATATTATGTTGATTGGCATACGAAAAAACGGGAGAAAATAATGTACCTCCACGAGCTTCTGGTCGTTCTTGGACATCTTTTATGGTCTGTAAAGGATAGACACAGCGAATGTTATCATCACATTCAATGATAGTGATTTTATGTTTGAAATTTTTTAATATTTCAATTATTTCTACTAGTGCCTGTTTAAATTCTTCATCACTAATGCTACCGCTAATATCTAATGCAATTAATAAGCGAGCAGTGTGATGACGTAATTTTCCACGCAGATCTAAGCGATGTGGTTGTCTACGATCTAAGCGTGTCGTGGTTTTTTTTCGTTCGGCAGCGATAGAACCGACAAATTTTTTTACATAAAAACTCCAAGGAAGAGAAGAGGCTTCCTGTTCTAATTTATTTAATATATTCGTTAGATACGTGGGTGGATTTCCTTTTAATGCGGCTTTGATATATTTTTCGGTAAATTTTTGTAACGTTGAACTATCTAAGGTATCGGATTCTTCCCAGATATCATGTGTTTTTTCTGGATTAAATTGCAATTGGAGGGGGGCGTTTTCGATATCTCCCTCATATGAAGGCATTTCCGTTTGATTATCTAAGGCGGATTGAATTTTTTCTACATAATATTCAAAGGTTTCAAAAGGTGGCAAAAAAAGTCCTAACTGCGTATTCAACCATTGTAAGGTAATGGCATTAGGGGGAACATGCTTTATATACATATTGGCAATAACATCCATAGCCATATTGATAGCTAATTTGCTATACATATTTTTTACATCTTTGGCACGAATCAAATGGAGGGAAACAATATGGAAAATATCATGTTTAATTGCATCTTTCATCTGATCTTCGGTTAAAGGGAGATATAAAAATGGATTAAAATATAATACATAGGCAGCACTTTTAAAATTTACCGCTGTAGGTGATGCAATGTCAAAACGAAGAGATTTTTTCATTTGAAAAGAAAAGAAGCCAAAAAAGTTATCATCATTTTCCATTAAACCTAAAATCACATGATCGATTAACTTGAAAAAATCTATCGTGAAAGAATTGGGCATGTGAAATGGCGTGGTTTGATGGTTAGGTGAAGCGATATACTCTTCATAATTTTCTTTTAGTTCTTCGTATAAGAGAAATGCTGTTTTCTCGATTGTTGTATGCTGCATGGTTTTATACCTGACAATATGCTTTAAAATATAAGTTTACAAAAGATTCTTCATTTAATACTTGTTGATATATATGAGGCGTATTGAAACGCATATCTTTCATCATACCAATCATCAGATCAACGGGATACATAGCAAGTAGTGAGATGATTCGCTTTATTTGATAAGCTGTTAGAGGAGTGTCCGTAGTGGTGTCTTTTTCTAAACGCATAAAGATATTTTTGGCAGTTAAATAAAGTCGCGTGTGGCTTTCTTTTTGAATGCGAAGTTGTAATTGCGTATCATCAGGAGAGCCTTCAAAAATATCATTATACGTTAATAATGGAAGGTGATCAGATTCGATGAAATGGGTAAATTCTTCGGCGATAACTTTTCCTACATTACCGCGGATGACATTAAAAAATACGGATTTGGAAATGGTTTGTTTTTTTCTTTGTATATTTTATATGCTTTGGAAATTCGTTCATAACTACGGGGCGTAGCATGGATATCATCTTCATGATGCTGATTGAGATAATCGGGAAAGGTGGCGATAAATTCGCGCACTTCTGGTTCGATACCGGCTGTTTCTGCCCAATCTAACCACTGGGCGTAATCGGGCTCCATGTATAACCAGACAAATCTATTTTGCTGTGCTAAATCCATATTGACCGTTTCGTAATCATAGGAGTCACTAGGATTCATTGCGGCAATAATGCGGACGTCTGGATGTAAATGATATCCATTGATTTCTTTATTTAAAATCAAGTTCATCAATTCTTGTTGGACTGCATGTTCACAGCGATTAATTTCATCAATAAAAAGTAATACCGTACGTTGGTTAGCAATTTCTTCATCAATCGCTCGTAAGGTGTGGTGAATTGCATAGGTTGTTGTTGTTTCCTTGACAGATTTCCCGGCCGCATTTAGTCGCGTATATGTTGTAATGGTAGGTAAGCCGCCTATTTCACCTTCTTTTAATAAATTGCCATCAATAACAAGCAAAGACCAGTCATTTTTTTTTGCTACATCAGAAGCCAGGGCGGTTTTGCCGATTCCCGTATCGCCCACAAGCAGGGGCACGTCACGGGCAGCTAAGATAAGTTCTACACTTTGTAAGGTTTCCTTAAAGTTCATAATGTACCTCTATTTAATGGATAATTTTTCATCTACGGTAATTTGTTTGGCTTTTTTACTTCCATAATCATAAATAAATTGCAATTTATTCATAGGGCAGACATCGCCATTCTTATCGAAAGCATGACAATTTATAAAATTTCGGATATACGTTTCATCGACAGTTTCCTGGCTGATGACTTCGCGTAATAAATCACCCCATTCTTTTTCGCTAAATACGATATGTGGGGGTAGATATTTTACACTTAAGATATTTAATTGTAAATATTCACGAGCATCTGCTTTGGTGATTTCTCGTAATAAAGGAAGTGCACGCTCGCTTTTTTTTACGGCTAAGCAACATGCTTCATGGGTGGGATGTGCTACATATCGCAATGCTTCGTAGTTTTTTTCAATAGCTATTTGCTGCACTTCTGGTGCAGGATTGGCGATAAACTTGATGGCATCATAATTTTTCTTTACAGCTAATAATTGTAATTCTAACGAAGGATTTTTGATATATTGAATTGCCCAGCCTGATTCTTGTAAGGCAAGCCGAATTAGTTGGGGCGAAGGATTTTGAATATATTCCAAATTATTCCAACCACGTTTAATGGCTTTAATTAATAATTCGGGTGATGGATCGGTAATATATTGAATCGCCTTTGGTGCATTTTCTATAGCTAACGTCTGGATTTCTAACGAAGGAGATTCGATATATTGTAAAAGCTGTCCATTTTCTTGCACTGCAATACGTTTCATTTCTTCCGTCGGCTCAACAATATTTTTTATAGCATAGGGATTTAAATGAAGCATTTTTATATATTTTTTTATTTCTTTTTCTGTATACATGATAACATCCTTTATTTATGCGTACGTACTTATTAATCGTATAGAGTTATTATAGCATAAGTAAGTAAAAGGGAATACTAATAATAACCATTTTTTATTAATAAAGAATGGTTTGCTTGAAGATTATCAGTAAAATGTTTCGCCGATGCGTTTAATTAATGCATACTATCATATATATATATAACTAATTAAAAAATAAATAAACGGTATAATAAAAAAGATTAAAAAAAATGAATTTATTATTGACAATCATTATCTAGTATTGTATATTTCATTTGTCTTAACAAAAAAATAATAGGAGATGATGGGGGTCATGAAAGGAAGAACATCTATTGCAGCAGTTATGGCTGCAACTATGGTATTAGGAAGTGTAGCATTTGCAGCTAATGCGGTTGATATTTCACCCAATGCAACCGTTGTTATGGGATATCCAGCAAGTAAAACGAAGGAACATCACACACAATTTGCGACAAAAACGACAACGTCTGTTGATGTAGTAGCAGGAGCAAGTGTCCTTCTTGATGCACATCCCGTAAAAGACGAAGAAGGAAAAACGCCAGATTATCCATATGGACCTAAATTGAATAAAAAGGAAGAAGTAGTAGGATGGCAGGGACCTGGAAATTTATCTTCTGCGCTATTACCTAAAGACGAGGCATATGATGTAGCACGCGTTACGATTCATTATACCCGTACTGGGTTTGGGACGAATGCTATTGCTGCAGGTGATGGTACGGCTATAGGGGCGAATACGATTGCTTTTGGTAAGGGTGCAACTACATTAGGGATGAATGCTCGTACAGGATATATGTTACCCGATTCGTATGCGAATGAAAAGGAGTTAAAACATGGTTTGCATTTTGAGAAAAGTGATCATGCAACGGCAGTAGGTACAAATTCCACTGGATTTGGTACAAATTCTACGGCTATTGGTGCAGATGCAAGTACGGGTTGGATTGAAGTGGCCCCAAGGGGGAAGGGCTATAGTGATATGTCTGTAGATCCGTATAAAAATAAAGACGAAGATTTGCTATTAACCGATCCTAAGAGTAAATATCGAGGAGTAATTACAGGCGATAAACTTAAAGAATTAGTGACGAAAGATACTACGGTAAAAATGCATGCTTATGACAATGCGACAGCGGTAGGGACTAACGCAAAAGTTCGTGCCAATAACAGTGTTGCTTTAGGTGTAAATAGTGTTGCTGTTGAAGAAAATACTGTATCGGTTGGTAATAATACGTTAAATCGTCGTTTGGTTAATGTTAAAGACGGTAGATGGGAAGCCGATTCTCATGATGGTGCAACGACAGGACAAGTATATAAGGAAATGGGAAAAACGGGTGCTTTATCAGCCGCTTTAGCAGGGTTACATCCTATGGCTAATATGACGCAAGGAATGGAAATTGCGGCAGCCTTAGGTACTTATAATGGAAAAACAGCGGTGGCTTTAGGTGGTTTTTATCATAAAAAGTCTAATATGCAAATTTCTTGGGGGGCATCTACTGTTTTTTCGGGACATCTTGCAGCTAATGTAGGCGTTACCTATCATGTAGGTACTTCTACAGCCAAGGTAGGAACGATGTCATCCATAGAAGAACAAGTGGCTATGTTATCTCAAAAGGTTAATGAATTAGCAAGAGAAAATCAACAATTGCGTCAACAAGTAAATGCATTGATGGCAAAATAACGTATAAAGAAAAAAGCTGTATCTATGGATACAGCTTTTTTTGTCATCAGGTATCTTATTGAGGTAAAATAGTAGCTAAATCTTTTTCGGGAGTACTGATGGGAGATATATGATAATGTTTTACTAAATATTGTAAAATATTAGGGGAAATAAAAGCGGGTAATGAAGGTCCTAAATAGATATTTTTTACACCTAGATATAGTAATGTAAGTAGAATGCATACTGCCTTTTGTTCATACCAAGATAGTATGAGGGTGAGAGGTAAGTCATTTACAGAGCAATGGAATGCGTCACTTAAGGCAAGGGCTACCTTAATAGCACTATATGCATCGTTACATTGCCCCATATCCATTAAACGAGGAAGGCCGCCAATCGTACCCAGATTTAGATCGTTAAAGCGATATTTGCCACAAGCTAAGGTCAGGATAAGTGTATCTGAGGGAGCTTTTTTTTACAAATTCGGTATAATAATTACGGCCTGGTTTGGCACCATCACATCCACCTACAAGGAAAATATGGCGTATTACATCATCTTGAATTGCTTGAATACATGTGTCAGCAACAGAAAGTACGGTTTGGTGACCGAACCCTGTTTGGACAGACGTGCCACCATTGATACCTGTAAAATGTTGGGATTCTGTATAGCCACCTAGAGTGATGGCTTTTTTTATTACGGGAGAAAAGTCGTTTGATGCATCGATATGAGTAATATCCGCATAGCCAACTACAGCTGTTGTAAAAACACGATCGGCATAAGATGGACGAGGGGGCATTAAGCAGTTTGTTGTGAATAATATAGCCCCAGGGAGATTGGCAAATTCTTGTTGTTGGTTTTGCCAAGCTGTGCCGAAATTCCCTTTTAAGTGGGTGTATTTTTTTAATTGAGGATAAGCATGGGCGGGTAACATTTCGCCGTGCGTATATACAGAAACCCCCGTACCTTCGGTTTGTTTTAGTAAGCATTCTAATGTTTTTAAGTCATGACCCGTTACCACAATAAATGGTCCGGGGGCAACCGTTAATGGTACGGAAACTGGAGAAGGCGTTCCATAGGTACTAGTGTTAGCGGTATCGAGCATTTCTATACACGTTAAGTTTGCTTTGCCAACATTCATGATTAGGGAAAGCCATTCATCTATGGTATGATTGTCTTTTAATGCGGACAGACCTTCTATGATACACGTGTTTACGTCGTCATTTTTATAGCCCAATGCATAGGCATGGTGGGCATAAGCAGCCATACCTCTTAAACCAAAAAGCAGCAATGATTTTAAGGAACGAATATCTTCTTGATCGGCCCAAAGTAATTGCAGATCATAATCGTGTGAGGGAGAACCGCCTTCGTGTTGGATACGGTCATGAACTAGTTGGATTAGTTCATGAAAGGACGCGGCTTCAAAATTGACATTGGTCATGGTTGCAAATAAGCCATCAATAAAAAGCGGACAGACTTCAGAGAAGGTAGATTTTTCTAAGTAAATAGTGGCCAAATTGATAAGTGCTCCTGTGAGTTCGTCTTGTAAGTGTGCAACTGCATCATTTTTTCCGCAATTTCCTTTAGCTTGTGAGCAATATAATCCTTTATTGGTTTGTTCACATTGAAAGCAAAACATTTGTTGTGTCATTATAAACCTCCTAATGGTTGTGAAATATAGTAATTTTTTGGTGTATGCGTATAGTATAGGAGAACATATTCTTTTTAGCTGTTGGAATTACAACGAAATAAAAAAAAATCACCCTTTAGTTTGAGGTGATCGGAGAGATAAAGTGGATATGGAGTTATGATATACGTTTTTATGGATTGGATGTATAGTGCAATCTTGCTATTGTGGGGGTTCTCCTGTATGATAGAGAATAATATATAGAAATTTAAGGAGAGTGTGAGTTATGGAAAGTAAAGTGTTGGCTGTTTTTAAAACGAATTGTGGTGAATTTACGGTAGAATTATATTCTAAGCAAGCTCCGATTACGGTAAAAAATTTTATTTCATTAGCTACGGCAGGTTTTTATAATAATACTATTTTTCATCGTGTTATCGCGGATTTTATGATCCAGGGTGGCGATCCAGAAGGAACTGGTTTTGGTGGATCAAAAGAAACGATTCCCGATGAGTTCGCACCGGGATTAGATTTTAATGAACCGGGTGTATTGGCAATGGCCAATGCAGGCCCGAATACAGGAAGTTCTCAATTTTTTGTTACGGTAGCACCGACACCATGGCTTTTACGGCATCATTCTATTTTTGGTAAAGTCGTAGAAAATTATGATATTGTCGAATTAATTAGTAAAACGCCAACGGATGGTTTAGATAAACCGATAGAAACGGTTGTTCTGGAACAAGTAGAAATCATAAATAAATAATGTACTATACATATATGGTGCGTTGTGCCGATGATTCGTTATATACGGGGTGGACGGTGGATATAGAAAAGCGATTAAAGGCACACAATGAAGGTCGCGGTGCTAAATATACCCGTGCACGTAGACCTGTTGTCATTGCTTGGGTGCAGTCTTTTCCGACAAAACAGTTAGCGATGCAGTGGGAATGGAAAATCAAGCATTTTACAAAAGAAGAAAAAGAAAGACTTTGTACTATGAAGAAATAAAAAAAGGAAGTTATTATCATGTTTCACATGAGGATAACTTCCTTTTTTTAGATGGGGTTATTTTGTCGTTCTTTCTAATAAACGTTGGGCTGTAAAGCGATCTGTAATGAGGACATTGGCATAATGTCTTCGCAAAGCCGCTAAGATGCCGTCTAGTTTGGCTTTTCCTCCTGCGAGAAGAATGCTATATTCTTTATGGCGCAAACAATTTAAATCAATACCTACCGTTCGTGCATCTAACTCTAGATCAGCAATATTGCCTTCCATGGTAAAAAAATGTGAACAAATATCACCGACAGCATGTTTTTTTAAAAAAGATTTTTCTTCTTCATCAGCATAGCCTAAACGGAAAAATAAGGCTGTATCGCGTACAGTGCCAACACTAAATAAAGCAATATTGGCATTTTTTCCTAATTCTAGCACGCGATGGATATGTCTATCTTGATATACCATGTTGCGTACTTCTTTAGAATCGAAAAGGACGGGCAAAGGTAGTGATTGAGCAACGGTTTTGTAATTGGAAGCAAAGCGTTCTAATACCTCTGTAGCATATGTTTCACTAGCAGATAGAGTAATACCCCCTTCTAATTGGACAATTTGAGCACCTTTTAATTCATGAGGGGTTAATGAATGTGATAAATAATGCATGGTTGTACCCCAACCAACGCCGATAATATCGCCATCTTTTACAATTGAACTTAAATACTCAGCCCCTTTTCTGCCGATATAGCGTTTAATATCTTCTTCATTTTCAATCGGAGCATTGGCAATGATGACTCGTTTTAATTCGTAAGCGTGTGCTAATTTGCGTGATAAATGGCTTTGATCTTCGATGGGATCAAAGATTTCAATGCGAACGAATCCCTGGTCCTTGGCATATTGTAATAAGCGTGAAACAGAGGGACGAGAAATCTGTAATTCTTGTGCGATATCAGCTTGACTGAAATCTGATTGGTAATATAGTTTTGCGGCACTGATTGCTAATTTATTTTTGTCTTTTGTCATAATGTAGTTCCTATCTATAAATAAATTATTGACTATTATCTTTATTATCTATGTAAATATAGATTTTTGCAAGTATATATTGAAAAAATGTTCAAAAAATATTCATTAATTATGATAAATAAGATATAGATATGATGAAAATAATCTAGAATGCGTTAAAAGAATTGTTTTTTTTAAACTATACAGCAAATGCAATTTTGTAAAATATAGGTTGCCAAAAATGTATTTACTATTTTATAATTATACTATAAAAAAGTTGCGGATATAAGCAGAGAGTTGTTTGTAGACAAGATAAGGAGGCATTTTTATGGCTAAAAACTATGTTATGGCATTAGATGCAGGAACTACTAGTAATCGTGCGATTATCTTTGATAAGGATTCGCATATTGTAAGTGTGTGTCAAAAAGAGTTTACGCAATATTTTCCCAAAGCAGGATGGGTAGAACATGATGCAAATGAAATTTACCATACCATGGTAGAGGTTATGAAAGGGGCTTTAGAACAATCGGGATTAACGGCATCGGATATTGCGGCGATAGGGATAACCAACCAGCGTGAAACAACTGTAGTTTGGGATAAAAATACGGGTTGCCCTATATATAATGCGATTGTGTGGCAATCAAGACAGACCGCTGGGATTTGTGAAGAATTAAAAAGACAAGGATTGGTAGAAGAATTTAAGAATAAAACAGGATTACTTATTGATGCTTATTTTTCAGGGACCAAGGTAAAATGGATTCTAGACCAAGTAGAAGGTGCAAGAGAAAAGGCTTCGAAAGACGAGTTGCTGTTTGGAACAATTGATTCTTGGCTCATCTGGAAATTAACAGGTAACAAGGTGCATGTAACGGATTATTCAAATGCTTCCAGAACATTGATGTTTAATATTAACACGCTTCAATGGGATGAAGATTTATTGCGGTATTTGACTGTACCTAAAACGATGTTACCAGAAGTACGTCCGTCAAGTGCGGTGTACGGGGAAACGGTATCCTCTATTTTAGGGGTACCCGTTACGATTTCCGGTGCAGCAGGGGATCAGCAAGCTGCTTTGTTCGGACAGAATTGTTTTTCACCAGGCATGGCAAAAAACACCTATGGCACGGGTTGCTTTATGTTAATGCATACGGGCGACAAACCTATTTCATCTAAAAATGGATTGGTTACAACGATTGCTTGGGGTTTAGAAGGTAAAGTAGAATATGCATTAGAAGGCTCTATCTTTGTGGCAGGTTCGGCTATTCAGTGGTTGCGTGATGGCTTGCGATTGATTGATACGGCTCCTGACTCTGAATGGGTGGCTAAGCGTGTTCCTGATTCTGATGGCGTATATGTAGTTCCCGCTTTTGTTGGATTAGGTGCTCCTTATTGGGATATGAATGCTCGTGGCATGATTATTGGATTAACGCGGGGAACGACAAAAGCACATATTGTCCGTGCTACGTTGGATTCTATGGCATATCAAACGAAAGATGTATTAGGTGCGATGGAAGCGGATTCAGGTATTAAATTAGCCGAATTAAGAGTAGACGGAGGTGCCGTAGCTAATAATATGCTTATGCAGTTCCAAGCAGATATTTTAGGTGTACCCGTAGAACGGCCACAAGTTATAGAAACAACGGCGTTGGGTGCGGCTTATCTAGCAGGCTTGGCTGTTGGTGTATGGGACTCTAAAGAAGAATTGAAACAGCGGTGGAAATTACAAAATCGTTTTGAACCAACGATGCAACCAGTTAAAGCGGCTTCGTATTATAAGGGATGGCGAAAAGCTGTACGGCACGCACAAAATTGGTTGGGAGAAGAAGAATAATAGTGAACAACTATTTTCGAGGAGAAATATAAAACCATTAAAAAAAAGGAGGATTGCACATGGACAACTTAATTGGAGAGTTTTTTGGTACAATGGTCTTACTCGTATTTGGATGTGGCGTGTGTGCATGCAATACGTTGGCCAAGTCAAAAGGACAAGGCGGTGGGTGGATTTGCATCACCGCAGGATGGGGATTTGCTGTTACGTTGGGGGTTTTTACTGCCATTACCTTGGGAGCACCGCAGGGAGATTTAAATCCAGCTGTTACATTGGGTAAATGCTTATTAGGTATTTATACGGTACCACAATTTTTAGCTACATCAGTAGTGCAAATTTTAGGTGGCATATGTGGGGCTGCAATTGTATGGTTAGCGTATTTACCGCACTGGCGTGAAACGGAAGATCAAGGTGCAAAATTGGGAATCTTTTGCACAGCACCAGCTATTCGTCATTATTCTTTAAATTTTTTATGCGAAGTAATTGCCTCATTTTTCCTTATGTTTGTGATTTGGATGATCTTTTCAGCAAAAGTAGGATCTATTCCTGCTGGGATGGGACCATATATTGTAGGAATTTTAATTTGGGCGATAGGAATGAGTCTAGGCGGACCGACTGGTTATGCCATAAATCCTGCTCGAGATTTAGGCCCACGGTTGGCACATTTTATTTTACCGATTGCAGGGAAAGGAAACTCTGATTGGGCTTATGCATGGGTGCCTGTTTTTGCTCCGCTTGTCGGTGTAGGAATTGCTTATATCGTTGTAGCAGCATTAGGCGTATTCTTATAGTAAGTAATTATGAATCATATATAAAAAGCGGTCTTTGAAGATCGCTTTTTTATATATGATTTATTTATATCATTTGGGAAATTTTGTAAAACCTTAGTTGCAAATAGGTTCATAGACGGTTATAATGAAACTGAAATTATATGCCTGTATTAGATAAAGAAAGAGGTAGGGGATTATGATAAAACAAGCTGATGTGGTGGTTATTGGCGGAGGAATCACCGGAACGGCGATATTGTATGAATTGGCAAAATATGATATACAAGCAGTTTTAGTAGAAGCGGAGCCCGAATTAGCTGCGGGTACAACTAAGGCGAATAGTGCTATTTTACATGCGGGATTTGACGCACCTACGGGCAGCTTAAAGGCGCAGATGAATGTACAAGGTAATGCACTATACCATGAATTGCAAGATATATTAGACTTAGAGATTCGTTGGTCCGGATCATATGTAGCGGCCTTAGATGATGAACAAGAAGCCGTTATACAGGAGTTGTTGGTGCGTGGACAACAAAATGGTGTGCCAGGTCTTGAGATTATCGACGGGGATACGATGAGAAAAGCGGAACCTAATGTTAGTAAAGATATTCGTTCGGCCTTATGGGCACCAACGGCAGGCATTTGTTGGCCCTTTGGATTGGCTATGGCTTTTGCTGAAAATGCCGTATGTAATGGAGCTACGGTTATTCGCGATTGTGCCGTAACGGATATTTTAGTAGATAACGGAAAAGTTGTGGGCGTCCAAACGGAACAGGGAATAATAGAAACGGCTTATGTTATTAATGCAGCAGGCGTACATGCTGCAGATATTAGTCAGATGGCGGGTGACAATTCTTTTGCTATCTGTCCTCGTAAAGGGGAATATATTCTTTTTGATAAGACCGCACAAAAAGATTTAGTATATTCGCCTATATTCCCTACACCCACTAAAATGGGAAAGGGCATATTGGTATGTGCAACGACCCATGGAAATGTTTTTGTTGGACCGAATGCACAAGATTTAGAAGAAGCGGATAAAGAGGATACGTCGGTAACAATACCCGGGATGGATGATATTTTAAATAAAGCACGGCGATTAGTACCACAATTACCGTTAGGTGCGGTGATTACCGAGTTTGCTGGTGTTCGGGCTGTATCTAGTACGGGAGACTTTGTGCTAGGTCCATCAGTGCAGATAAAAGGACTTATTCAAGCTGCGGGCATACAATCTCCAGGATTAACATCGGCACCAGCGATTGCAAAATATATTGTTCAGCCGCTTGTTATAGAGGTTGGTGCACAGGCAAAAGCACATTATCAAACTAGCAGGCCCAAGCAACCGTGTTTCCGCATGCTCACTGATGTAGAACAACAAGCACTAATTAAGCAAGATCCACGCTATGGACGAGTTATTTGCAGATGTGAAACGATCACGGAAGGGGAAATTGTCGATGCCATTTCTCGTCCTGTAGGAGCACGCACCGTAGATGGGGTGAAACGGAGAACTCGTGCAGGTATGGGCCGTTGCCAAGGTGGATTTTGTGGCCCTCGGGTAACTCAAATTTTGGCACGGGAATTGCAAATTCCTATTACGCAAGTACGAAAAGAAATGCGTGAATCCTATATGTTTTATGATAAACACACGCAGAGCGGAGGGAAAGCATAATGGGCACGGAATTATATGATATTATTATTGTTGGTGGCGGTCCGGCTGGGTTATCGGCTGCATATAGTGCTTGCATGAATGGGGCTAAGAAAATTTTGGTGTTAGAACGAGATCGCGAAGTGGGCGGTATTTTACAACAATGCATTCATAATGGTTTTGGACTGCACCATTTTAAAGAAGAACTTACTGGACCAGGGTATGCACAACGATGTTATGATTTGGTCAAAGATCGTCCAGAAGTTACCATCATGGTAGATACGATGGTGTTGAATGTGACGACTGAAAAAGTGGTCACTGCCGTTAATCCTACGGAGGGTGTTATTCACGTACAAGGAAAGACCGTTATATTGACGATGGGGTGTCGTGAACGGACGCGAGGTGCTATTCGTATTCCTGGTTATCGTCCAGCCGGCGTATTTACTGCTGGTGCGGCCCAACGTATGGTAAATATGGAAGGGTATTTACCTGGAAAAAAAATCGTTATTTTAGGTAGTGGCGATATCGGTTTAATTATGGCACGTCGCATGACGTTAGAAGGTTGTAAAGTTCAAGCTGTTTTGGAAATATGTCCATTTTCTAATGGCCTTACGAGAAATATGGTACAATGCTTGTACGATTATGACATTCCTTTGTATTTATCGCATACTATTACGGCTGTGCATGGAAAAGATCGGGTGCAGGGGATTACGGCTGCAAAAGTGGACGATAATATGAAGCCTATTGCAGGCACAGCGTTTGATATTGATTGTGATACGTTATTATTATCAGTTGGTTTAATTCCTGAAAATGAATTATCACGTGGGTTAGGATTACAAATGCATCCATTGACGAATGGCCCATTAGTGGATCAACATAGAGAAACGAGCATTCCGGGTATTTTTGCAGCCGGTAATGTCGTTCATGTACATGATTTAGTGGACTTTGTTTCTGAAGAAGCAGAGATTGCAGGAAAATATGCAGCTTTAAAGGCGGCGGAACAAATGCAGCCGGCTGTAGCAGATGTAGCGATTGAAGCCATTGATGATGTTCGTACATGTGTGCCACAACATATGAGGGTAACAGCGGAAGGAGAAATGATACGGCTATTTATGCGTGTACGTAAACCAATGAAACAAGTTCGATTGACCGTTAAAAGTGGGGACACAACGTTGTTAACAAAACGTTTGCAAGTTGCTAAACCTAGCGAAATGATTGCCGTTAATATTCCCGCTGCCAAAGCAAAGGGACAGCATGAAAACTGGACGGTTTCCGTAAGGGAGGAGTGCTGAAATGAGTGTAGAAACAAAACAAATGAATTGTATTATGTGTCCGATGGGGTGTTTGCTTACGGTTACACTAACAGATGGTGCTGTAACTGATGTCAAGGGAAATACATGTCCTCGGGGAGAGATATATGCCCATCAAGAATTAACGAATCCTCAGCGGATGTTGACATCTACGGTTAGTGTGCAAGGTGGAGTATTGGCCTTACTACCAGTCGTATCAAAAACGACTTTGCCTAAGGGAAAAATATTAGAATGTGCGAATGAATTACGAAATATATCTGTGGAAGCACCTATAAAGACGGGAGATGTCATTGTTTCTAATATTTTAGGACTTGGTGTTGACATTATTGCTAGTCGCGATATGGAAAAAATTGGTTAATTACAAATAAAAAAGACTTGTGTAGGTCTGTGATGTAAGTACTTTTTGGACAACGTCCATAAGCACATTACATCACTAAGGCTTCACAAGTCTTTTTTTATATGAAGTTTTCTGTAGTCAAATAGCGATCCCCGTTATCGGGTAAAAATACAATGATTGTTTTATCGCTATTTTGGGGCAATTTTCCTATTTTTAAGGCCGCATATAAAGCAGCACCACTAGAAATGCCGACAAAAATGCCTTCCGTTTTAGTGAAGTTGCGAGCGATATGAAAGGCATCTTCATTGGATACGGTAGTGATAGCATCATAGCTAGTGCGGCATAGTGTTTTGGGAATGAAATTCGCACCCAGACCTTGTATTTTGTGTGGCCCGGCATGCCCTTCTGACAAGAGAGGAGAACTTTCAGGTTCGACGGCAATAATTTGAATCGCTGGATTTTGTTCTTTTAGATAACGACTTATACCAGAAATGGTGCCACCTGTACCGATACCGGCAATAAAATAATGGATTTCTCCTTCCGTATCTTGATAAATTTCAGGGCCCGTTGTTTGATAATGAATTGCGGGATTGGCGGGATTTATAAACTGACCGGGAATAAATGCATGGGGGATAGTTTGTGCTAATTCAGTGGCTTTATCTACAGCACCTTGCATGCCTTTTGTACCATTGGTTAAGACAATTTCAGCACCATAGGCGGCAATTAAATTACGCCGTTCGATGGACATGGTTTCGGGCATGACTAAAATTGCTCGATAGCCTTTGGCGGCAGCAACTGCGGCAAGGGCAATGCCCGTATTGCCACTGGTAGGTTCAATAATCACAGAGTCAGGTGTTAATTTTCCTTCTTGTTCCGCTGTTTGGATCATGGCAAGAGCAATGCGATCTTTGGCTGAACCAGTGGGATTAAAGGACTCTATTTTTACCAGTAAATTTGCACATACTCCTTGTTTTTTATTCCATCGTTGAGGCTGGAATAAAGGTGTATGACCAATAAATTCTAACATAGATGTATAATATGTTGACATGAATATCTCTCCTTTGCGAATGACTAGTAATATATGAAGAAGATATTAATAACATCGAAAATACGAGGAGCGAGCAATGTAATATATCATAAGAAATTCCTTTTTAGTAGAGACTTATACATTTTTTGCATTGTGTGTATAGGATATAGGATTAGGTTTTTCATGCTGTTGTAGCATTTTTTGACGCAACTGTTGGAGCTGTTGCGTTAATGCTTGCAATTCATCTTCTAAAGGATCGGGAAGGTGATCATGTTGTAAGTCAACAGCTGCTTCGCCTGAATGCGGAACGATGGTATTAGGATTTCGTAAGACGATATGCCCAGGGATGCCTACAACGGTTGCATGAGGAGGAACTTCCCGTAAGACAACGGAACCTGCCCCGATTTTTGCACCTTCACCAACGGTAAATGATCCGAGTACTTTAGCCCCACAGGCGATAACTGCGTAATCACCGATCGTGGGATGGCGTTTTCCTTTTTCTTTGCCCGTACCACCCAGGGTAACGCCTTGATATAAGGTAACATTTTTTCCTATAATGGTTGTTTCACCGATTACCGTTCCCATTCCATGGTCAATGAAAAGTCCTTCACCTAAGATGGCACCAGGATGAATTTCAATACCTGTAAAAAAACGGGAGAATGTAGCGATACAACGAGCGACAACGGGATGATTGTGGATGTATAAAAAGTGACTTACTCGATGTAGCCAAATGGCATGTAAGCCAGAGTAGCAAAGAACAATTTCGACCTTGCTTTTGGCTGCGGGATCGCGATCTTGAATAACACGGATGTCTTTTTTTAGCGTAGTAAACATAATAATACCTCATTTTGAAATTTGACAACAAAAAACCACCGTCATACAGAGACGGTGGTCCGTGGTTCCACTCTGATTGCAAACATATATTTGCCACTTAAACCTGATAACGGAAAGGATCCGAAATTGCATACTCTTATTCTGCAATTCTGCTCGCAAATGCATTCCATCTATTTAGCGATGGTAAGAGCTTTCAGCCGGTGGCTCTTACTCTCTGGGCTGCTAAAAGTAATGATAAGAGCTTTCAGTCAGTGGCTCTTATTCTCTATACGGTTAAAAATAGATGTACTTCTTTTGGTCATTACATTTTTATCATCATAAAATAATTGTAGCCTTTTGTCAAGTACGATATAAAAATGATAATAGATATAAAAAAACAAGAAATAAATTTATATACATATAAATATTATAAATAAACCGATAAAGGAGAAAAAAGTCAACATTTATGCATAAAAAGTATACTCGATCAGGAGTGTTTATTGACAAATGTCATAAATAAGATAGTAATAAACGGTATCAAAAAAGGCTGTTTTCATAAAAAAATAGAATGTATTTTATGAAAAATATATGAATATATACTATATATATAAAAAATATATAACTAAAAGTAATGGAAAAGGATAAAATATATGTTTTGCAAAAATTGCGGCAAAATTCCTAAAAGATATAGTAAGAAGAATAGATAGTCATAAAATGTATAACCTAAAAGAATTTTATTCTTGTAGTATATATATAAATTGATATACAATAAAAGCGAATACTTTACTGTAAAGTAACAAGTGTCTTTTTATTTTATAAAAAAGAGGTGTGCATATGGAAAAGGATGTTGTGTATGACGTATTTAAGCAAGGATTAACTAATGTGAATGGAGAATGTCATTTGGCAAAAACGGCAGATTTAGGTAGTGTATTAGCCCGTATTTTCCAAGAAAAAGAAACTTCTTCTGTTTCCGTAGTTGAATCGGAATTATTTAAGGAAGCTGGTGTCGTAGAAGCATTAAAGGCGGCCGGAATGACGGTTCATACGGATCATTTTAGAAAGTTTGCGCCCGATGACAAAGGCGGCGTTACAGAAGCGGAATATGGAATTGCTAACTTAGGATCCATTGTGCAATTAAAAGATGATATCGACTGTCGTATTGTTGAAATTGTCTCGGATGTATATGTGGGGGTTATCAAACTGTCACGTATTGTAGATGATTTTGATGCGATGATTGATATCATGGCAGAGTTAAAGCCGTTTCCTCGTTTTGCGGGCGTCATTACTGGACCAAGTAGAACCGCAGATATTGAATGTGTAGGAACTGTAGGCGTGCATGGACCGAGACAGTATTCGGTGGTTGTTATTGAAGATAAGTAAAGGAGGGAATAGGACATGTCAAATGAATTGTTAAAACAAGAAATCGAACGGGCAATGGATAACGCACCATTGCAAAAAGCATTAAAAAACTTTACGGGTGCCTATCCTAAAAATCGTGAACGTGTGTATAAGGGATACGATTTTGAAGAATTAAGAGAACGGGTACATGAAGTTAAATCCTATGCACGTGATCATATTGATGAAATGATTGCAGAATTTACTAAAAATGCAACGGCTAATGGAGCAAATGTATTTGTAGCACATTCATCACAAGAAGCCTTTGATTATGCACTCAAATTAGCGAAAGACAATAATGTAAAATTGGCTGTTAAATCGAAATCTATGGCCTCAGAAGAAATTCATTTAAATCAAGGGTTTGAAAAAGAAGGTATTCATGCACAAGAAACTGACTTAGGGGAATTTATTAATTCGATTGCCGGTGATAGCCCTTCACATATGGTTATGCCAGCTATTCATTATTCAAAAGAGGATGTAGCTGATTTATTTTCTTCTTATACGAAGCAACCGGAAGAACCAGTTATTGCTAAAGAAGTTAAAACATCGCGGCGTTTAATGCGGCCGAAGTTTTTAGCAGCAGAAATGGGTGTCTCTGGTGCAAATGTAGCCGTTGCGGAAACGGGTTCGTTATTTACGATGACCAATGAAGGTAATGCTCGTATGGTAGGAACATTGCCACAGATGCATTTATTTATTTTTGGTATTGAAAAATTTGTTGCTAAAATGAGCGATGTTCGTTACATTTTTAAAGTATTGCCTCGTAATGGTACAGCACAAAATATAACTGCGTATTTGTCGGCATATACGGGGGCATCAGATGTTATCTTGGATCCAGAAAGCGATGAAAGAGGGCAGAAAAATTTCCATGTCATTATTTTAGATACGCCGGAACGTCGTGAAATTATGGCTAGTGACGAGTACAAAGATATTGCATGTTGCGTACGGTGTGCTGCTTGTCTTAATGTCTGTCCTGCTTTTCGTCTAGTTGGCGGCCATGTGTATGGCGGTAGTATTTATACGGGTGGCATCGGTACCTTGCTAACAAGCTTTTTAAATAATCGTGAAAGAGGGAAAGACATTCAAAACATCTGTTTACAATGTGGTTCTTGTAATACCGTATGCGGTGGTAAATTAGATGTTGCTGGCATGATTTTAAAATTACGGACTAAATTTGCACAAGAAGATGGGTTAAATCCTGTGCATAAATTCTGCTTAGATACCGTAGCTGACAGAAAGTTGTTCCATTCGATGTTGCGTATTGCGTCTGTAGCACAAGGAATGGTTACAGATGGACAACCAATGATTCGTCATTTACCGATGTTTTTATCGGGCTTGACAGAAGGCCGGAGTTTGCCTAGTGTAGCACCACAACCTTTCCGCGATATTTTGCCGACGATTCAACAGAATGTGCCTAATCCGAAAGGTAAAGTGGGTATTTTCACGGGATGCGTATTAGATTTTGTATATGTTGATATTGCTAAGTCTGTTGTTAAAGGATTGAATATGGCGGGATATATAGTTGAAATGCCGCTAGAACAATCTTGCTGTGGTGCACCGGCAACATATATGGGGGACGTTGAAAATACGAAAAAAGCAGCGATCATGAATATTGAAGCAATGATGTCAGACAATTACGATTACATCGTTTCCGCTTGCCCAACATGTACACATGCCTTGAGAGAATACAAGGAAATGTTTAAAGACGATCCAGAAATGTTTAAAAAAGCTGAAGAATTAAGTAAAAAGACCTTTGACTTCTCTAAATTAATGTCTATGCTCGGCGGTTTTGAAACTGAAGGCGATGGAAAACCGGTTAAAGTCACCTATCATGATTCTTGTCACATGAAACGTTCTTTAGGTGTTACGGAAGAACAACGTGAATTGTTGAGAAATACGAAGGGCGTTGAATTGATTGAAATGGAAGGCTGCGATAAATGTTGTGGTTTCAGCGGCTCTTATTCTATTAAATATCCAGAAATGTCAGCACCAATTTTAGCTGAAAAAATTAATAATATTGTAAATTCAGGTGCTGATGTGGTCGCTGTTGACTGCCCCGGTTGTATGATGCAAATTCGCGGTGGTTTAGATGCACGAGGATTAGATAATATTAAAGTTAAACATACCGCTGAAATTGTTGTAGAAAAACGCCCAGAAGCATAATGGAAGCTGCTGGTAAAGGAGGGGGAGTATGAGAGTAGACTTTAGTGCGATAGAAGCACGTTTACGGCGGTTTTTGCCACCTGTATTAGAAGAGAGACAAAAAAAAGAATTGAATCGCGTTCAATCGTACATCGTACAGTTTACGGAATACTCCTTTGCTGGAACGCAAACTGGAGATGTGTTGCAGGAAGCTGTTTCTTCTCGAGGAAAGATGGTTCGCCCGCAGTTAGTACTCATGGCTGGTCGCTTTGGTACGAGTTCTGACATCATTATGGAAAGGTTATATAAAGTAGCCGCTTTAGTGGAAATGACTCATTTAGCGTCACTTATTCATGATGATATTGTCGATGATGGAACATTGCGTCGAGGGCGTAGCTCTATACAGCATCAGTATGGAAAAAGTGCAGCTGTATTTGCAGGAGACTTCTTGATGAGTCGGATTACATACTATTTGATGAGAGAAGGCTTCAATAAATCAGGTATGGTACTTGCTAAAGCGGTAGAAGCGATGTGTACTGGAGAAATAACACAAGCTCTATGTAAGTATAAAATGGATCTTACCATAGAAGCGTATTTGCAAAACATTTATGGTAAAACGGCAGCTTTGTTTCGGGCAGCTTGTCATATAGGAGCTATTGAAAGTGGGTGTACGCCAGAAGTTCGGATGAATTTAGAGAAATTAGGCGAAACATTGGGATATATGTTTCAAATGCGGGATGACTTGTTGGATTTTTTACCCGATAATAGGATTATTGGCAAATCATCGCATCAAGATTTTCGAGAAGGAATCTATACGTTACCCGTCTTATACGCCTGTGAAACGAATGAAGGAAAGAAGTGCTTGCATCCTTACATGGAACGGAATGCTACGAGTGGCTTGACGGAAAAAGAGTTACAAGAGATGGAACAACATGTTATGACTTTTGGCGGCATGGAAAAAACATGGCAAACCATTCATGCTTATCAAGAACAGGCGGAATATATTTTAACGACATTACCTGATCGTAATGCGATTGCTCCATTAATGCAGTTAGTACGAAAGCTGGGGAGCTTATGAGCACGCAAGGACGTTTGACTGTAGCTCAAGCTTGGCACTTGGCGGGGCCACCTTCTTGGGTAGCAACGTTGATTCCCGTTGCTTTAGGAGAGGTCTATTGTGTCGTCCAGGGATATCACATTACTTTCATAATGGCGGTTCTTTTAGGAGTTGCGTGTGTTTGTATGCAAGCGGCGGTAAATACCTTTAATGATTACTTTGATTTTCAAAAAGGAAATGACCAAAAAGCAGATTATCTTGCGCAACATGACGCGGTATTGGTATATGAAAATGTACCGCCGAAGCAAGCACTCTTGTTGGGAATAAGCTTTCTTGTTGGGGCGATGGTGTTAGCATTTCCCTATTTATATAAGGCTGGTATCATACCATGGGTAATTGGTTTAAGCGGTGCCTTGGTGGTATGGCTGTATTCGGGCGGACCTTATCCCATTTCGTATACACCTCTTGGTGAGGTTATTTCCGGAATGGTTATGGGGTGTGGCATCTCCTTAGGTATTGTTGCCGTTGTTACGGGACGGTTAGAATGGCCCGTTGCTTTATGGAGCATACCGATTGTGTTAGGAATTGCGTTAATTATGATGACGAATAACACGTGTGATATGGAGCGAGATAGACAAGTAAACCGCCATACACTTCCTTTGGTTTTAGGAAGAAAATGGGCTTATTGGGGCTATCGGTGTGGGGTAGTAATTTGGCTAGTGCTAATGGTTGTCTGGAGCTGGTCATATGTGGGAATGAGTAGTGGTTTCTTATTATTACTTTATATAGTATTGGGAAAACCGATCCTTGTACCATTATTTTGTACTCCGCTAACACCGTTGCATCGAATTAAGCTCATGAAAGATATCGTACAAGCAAACTTCATTTATGGCGGTACGTATGTGGCATTATTAGCATTAATGATTTGTAGGTGAGGATACATGCAAGAAACAGGCAAAAAACAGAAAGTTTATCATGTCTTTGAACAAGTAGCTGTTCGGTATGATCGAGCCAACAAAAGGATTAGTTTAGGACAAGAAGTAAGTTGGAAAAAAGCATGTATTCAACAAGTTTGTCAGCATTTGCCAACACAGGGACGCGTATTGGATGTATGTTGTGGTACGGGAGATATCGCCTTAGGCATAGCTGAAAAAAGAAGTGATTGTTATGTATGGGGACTGGATTTTTCGCCATCCATGTTACATATAGCTCGTACAAAAGATAAGAAGAAAATCGTTACGTGGCAACAAGGAGATGCAACGAAGTTACCTTATGACGATGAATATTTTGATAGTGCGGTTATTTCCTTTGGACTGAGAAATACGACTAATTACCAATGTGTATTAGAAGAAATGTCTCGGGTTATAAGACCGCAGGGAATGGTATGGTGTTTAGATTCGTTGCGACCGAAAAGTGCATGGGTATGTCCCTTTTATGAATTTTATTTTCGCTATATTATGCCAATTTTAGGCGGTGGGATTCATTATAGAAAGGAATATCAGTGGTTATGGGAGTCTACACAGGCTTTTTTAAGTGCTGATGCGTTGCAAACACTTTTTAGCCACGTGGGGTTAGAACGTTTGGAACAGCGATCGTATATGTTTGGTGCCTGTATATTACAAGGTGGTAAAAAAATATAAGCGTATATTAGGAAGATATAAGATACATGAAATTTTCAATAGTATATAGTTAAGGAGGGCAAGATTATGAGTAGTGAAGAAAAATTTGATGCCATTGTTGTCGGAGGCGGGTTAGCTGGTACGGCAGCGGCACTAGCTATGGCACGTGGTGGATTAGATGTTATGCTAGTGGAACGCGGTAAATTTTGCGGTGCAAAAAATTCAAGTGGAGGCAGATTATATGGTCATAGTTTAGAAAAATTAGTTCCAAACTTTGCTGAAGAAGCTCCTATTGAACGTAAAATTACGCAAGAAAGACTATCTTTAATGACCGCTGGTGGTGCGTTGAGTTTTCAATATGAATCGGAAAAATTAAAGCAATTAAAATATCCATCTTATTCGGTATTACGTTCTAAATTTGATAAATGGTTAGCCGATAAAGCGGAAGAAGAAGGCGTTATGGTCGCAACGGGGTTACTTGTTGATGAATTAGTCCTAGAGGATGGCAAAGTGATTGGGATTAATTGCGGCGGTGAAGAAGTAGATGCAGATGTGGTTATTTTAGCTGACGGCGTAAATTCTTTGCTAGCACAAAAATTGGGCATGAAACAAGAACTTTCTCCGCGTGACGTTGCGGTAGGTGTAAAAGAGGTTATTGAATTAGGCGAAGATGTTATTAATGAACGCTTTGGCTTACAAAACGGCGAAGGTGCAGCATGGATGATTGCTGGTGATCCTACGGGCGGTAACTTAGGCGGTGGTTTCATTTATACGAATAAGACCAGTTTGTCTTTAGGTATTGTTACAACTATTGCTGACATTGGTCGGGTAGATATCAGTGTACCAGAAATGGTAGAACGTATGAAAAATCACCCCTCTATTGCACCTTTTGTTAAAGGAGGTAAATTAACGGAATACTCGGCCCATTTGGTTACTGAAGGTGGTTTAAAAATGATGCCTGAACTCGTACGTGATGGCGTGATTGTAGCTGGTGATGCGGCGGCGATGGTCGTTAATCTGGGATACACTGTACGGGGGATGGATTTGGCTATTGAAGCAGGGCGTTTAGCCGGAGAAGCTGCCGTATTAGCACATAAAAAACAAGACTTCTCGAAAGAAAGCTTGAGTGTATATGAAAAAATGTTAGAAGGAAGCTTTGTTATGAAATTAATGAAGCAATATCAGAATTTACCAGGGTTATTAGAAGATCATATTATCTTCAATGATATTCCGAAGATGGCTGATGAATTTGCTGATATGGTATATAAGGTAGATGGCGGTGCACCAGTAGCATTACCAATGATAGGATTATCTGTTTTGGCTAACAATGGTGGACTAAATGGCTTATTTGGCTTAGGGAAGAAAGCATGGGAGGCGATGTAACATGGCAAAGATGAGTATTGATGATAAATTGGGTTTTGTAAAATTCGTTACAGATGAACATGAATCACATATTAAAATTGATGAAACATTTGCAGATGAAACAGAAATCAAACGGTTAGTTATGGCCTGTCCTGCAGAACTATATAAATATATAGATGGAAAATTGACATTTTCGCATGAAGGATGTTTAGAATGCGGCACATGTCGGGTCATTGCTATTGGTAAAGGTGTGAAGAGTTGGACTCATCCTAAAGGTGCTATGGGAGTCGAGTTTCATCACGGTTAAGAAAAAAGCTGCGATACCTACGGGGATCGCAGCTTTTTTGATAAAAGAAAAGATATTTTCTTTATACATTGGGGAAATTAATGATATAATAAAAAGATACCAAATATAAAGTCTAGTATTATAGGCAAGGAGGATATATGTCAGAAGTAAAGATTACATTTTTGGCACATAGCGGTTTTTCCGTAGAAACCGAAAATAAAGTATTGATTTTTGATTATTATCAAGATCCGAAAGGGATCGTGTCGGCGTATTATTCACAAGACAAGCCGTTATGGTTTTTTGTGAGTCATCGTCACGGCGATCATTTTAATCCTGCCATAGGTAAGTTTGTAAAGCATGCTGCGTATTATATTGTTAATGATGAAGTCCCCTTGGTATTGTCTAATAGTGAAAAAATGCGTTCTATGAAGGTATATGATACAATAACAGTGGACGATGTATCAATTACGCAATATGGCTCGACGGATGAAGGAGGTTCTTTTTTCGTGCGTACAAATGGATATACCTTTTTTCATGCAGGCGATTTAAATTGGTGGCATTGGATAGAAGACACAGATGAAAACAATAAGATTGCAAAGATGAATTTTCAGCGCGAAATGGAACATTTGCAAGGAATGCAAGCAGATATTGCCTTTTTCCCCGTTGATGCTCGTTTAGGAGCGGCAAGAGAATGGGGCATTAAAGGGTTTTTACAGCGAGTAACGATAACGAAGGGAATGATTCCGATGCATTATTTTGGTTCTTCGTGGAGTCCTTCCCAATCTTTTCTTACACAATATCAACGTGTGCCGCTGTGGATTCCTCAAAAAGAGGGCGAAGAACGGGTATGGTGTTAGTAAAAAGATAGGGAGTTAAATGGTTGAGGAGGAACATGATGGAAGAAGTAAAGACAACGCGACCGCATACCCAGATAGCGAATTATATACTCGGTATTGCTGTGGTAGCGTTACTATTGGCGTATCCTGTACGCATATTATTTTGGGGAGGCATGATTACGCATGTAGCGGGTGCTGCTCTTATAGGTGGGTTAGCCGATTGGTATGCGGTTACGGCGTTATTTAGAAAACCCTTAGGTATTTCTTTTAAAACAGCACTTATTCCTAATAGCAAAGAACGCATTGCTGAAATGGCGAGACATATGGTTGAAAAAGAAATTTTAACGGTTCCAAATATGTACAATGTATTAAAGCATCATCCTATTTTAGCAACTACTTTGAATTATTTGCATACGGAAAATGGCTTTCGGGCAGCAGAACGAATTTCGGGGCAAGTACTGAATACTTTTTTATACACGGTAGATATGCGGACGATTGTGCGTATCTTTGCAGATGTCGGCGGTAAAGCTGTGGAAAATATTGATTTAGCACCGATTATGAGCAAAGCGATTCGTATTGGCTTACGGGGCGAATCAGGCAAAGATTTTTTGGATTTTATGATCCTTCATCTTATGACATTGGTACAAAGTGATACGATGAAAAAATATATGGGCGAAATTTATGAAGCCTCGATTCACCAATATGCGAATCGTCATCCATTTGTCAAGCTGTTTATTAAACCGCTATTGAAAAGTGAAATCTTTAGCCCTCGCACGGTATCAGAAAAAATATCACAAAAAGTTTTAGAAGTATTGAGGGAGGCACAAAAGCCGGAATCAACAAAACGAGATGCGGCATTGCGGTATTTATGGAAGCAAGTAGATCGCTTTGAATTTAATGAAGACTGGAAAAATAGTTTAGATGAATATAAAAATCGGATGTATAAAAATGTAGTTATACGTCCAGATACGAAAGAGGCTTGGCAGCGATACATTCAGGATCCGGATAGGCAAAAACGTGTATGTACATCAGCAGCGACATATGTCATACAGAAATTAGAATCTTGGCGTGAAAGCCCTGATCGCATTGAACAGGTAAATCGTACGGCCTTAGCTTTAGTGGCAAAAGAATTAAAACGTTTGCAATTGTGGTTTGGGGCAACGGCGGAACAAGAAATTTTAAAATATGATAGCCACTATTTAGCAGAACAATTAGAAAGTCGCATATGGTATGATTTACAGATGATTCGGATTAATGGTTCTTTAGTGGGAGCTGTTTTAGGCGCGGTTATCTATCTGGTAATGTATGCCATGAAAGGAGGGGCATAGGATGACCTATCGACAGCGTGCAAATGCGATTTTAGGCTTATCAGCCATATGTTTTATGGCTATTTTGTGGTGGTGGTACACGCACACGTTGAGTGTGGCAGAAGAATTATTGTTCTTCGTTATTCAATCGGCTTTAATTGGCAGTATTGCCGATTGGTTTGCCGTGACAGCGTTGTTTGAAAAACCGTTAGGATTTCCTTATCATACGGAATTATTGTATCGCAATCGAACGCAAATTATCGAAAGTATCACACGAATGATATCGGAAAAATTATTGCAACCAGATAAATGGAAGGAAAAGCTGTATACCCTATCCTTTATGGACATGTTTATTCGATGGATTCAGAGTCCGACAGGACGAGAAAAATTTCGGGCGATTCTCTTTGAAGTATCTTTACGGGCATATCGTTTTGTCGCACAAAATAAAACCCAAGAAAATATGGTTCATCAAATTCGTATCTATTTAAAAAGACAGCCTTTGGTCAGTTTTTTTCAAAACAGACTGATTTCGTTATTAGAAGACCCTCATAGCAGCATGTTTCATGATGCCATTCATTTGGGGCGGCGTATTGTCGATAGCGATGAATTTGATAATATGTTGGTACGATTATTTCAGCAATGGATGGAAGAATCGAAAAATGCACCGAATGCAATTATTACAATTAATAAATTTTGGGGTATTGTTGACACCAAAAAAATTGCCCAAGACATTAGAGGGGGAATTTTAACGTGGTTAGAAAAATGGGAAACGGCGGAAGGCGAAGAACGCGAATGGCTTTGTCGTAAATTTGAATTGTTTTTATATTCGATGAATGGACAACTAGCCTATGCCGTGCAAAATTGGCAAGATCAATTTGTCGATTCACTTCCTTTAGAACAGTGGTTGCAGGCAACGCAACGAGCTAGTCAGAAACATTTCACAACGGGAGAAGTAGGCAAAGAAGAATTGAAAGATATGCTAGAAGAGCAAGTATTACGGTATCTTGCCTATTGCCAAGAACATCCAGAAATAAAAGACTGGTTAAACGAACAAATTCGGCGGGCTTGTTTAGTTGTTTTAGATAATGAAAAATCTTTGATTGCGACAGCTGTAAAAGATGTATTGTATGGTTTTGATAAAAAACGCTTTAATGCTTTTTTAGAAACAAAAGTAGGCGAGGATTTGGCGTGGATACGTATTAATGGTGCTATTGTTGGGGGAACGATTGGGTTTTTAGTATTTTTATTTCTTCAATTTTGCTATGATCCATGGATATCGCCTTTTATTCAACAACTATTTTTATAAGAAAAAAACGGATGTTAAAAACATCCGTTTTTTTTGTATTCCTTATAGGATAATCTATTGATTTTATCTTAGAAATATGGTATTATTTATCCATAATAAAAAATGATTACTAATTAATAATGAAAAACGATAATTTTATTAAAAACGCAGATTTTATGCGTTATATATACTACTAAGAGAGGTAAAAGGAGGATGCACGATGAGTGTATATGATTATTCAGTAAAAGATATTTTAGGAAATGAAGTAACGTTAGATGCGTACAAAGGAAAGGTATTATTAATCGTTAATACGGCAAGTAAGTGCGGATTTACGCCACAATACGATGGATTGGAAGCATTATATAAAAAGTATCAAGATAAAGGCTTGGTTGTATTGGGTTTCCCTTGCAATCAGTTTTTGGAACAAGAACCAGGAGATGCAACGGAAATTCAAAGTTTCTGTAAATTAAATCATGGCGTAACGTTTCCCTTATTTGCAAAAGTAGATGTACGGGGAGAAAATGCTATTCCTTTATATAAATATTTAACAGAAGCGGCACCTTTTAAAGGGTATGAATTAAATAAGCAAGGCGGCCAAATCATTAAAGATGTGGTAACCGAACATTATCCCGATAATGTAGAAGGCAATGGAGTAAAATGGAATTTCACTAAATTTTTAATTAGTCGTGATGGTGAAAAAATAAGTCGTTTTGAACCGACGACAACACCCGAAGAATTAGATGAAATCATTGCAGCTACCTTATAATTGGTCTGTATGAGATAGTTTGGCAAAAAGCACAACGAAAAATATGTTTCGTTGTGCTTTTTTCTTTTCAAAATTTGTTTTTTTCGATAAAATAAAATTATTATTTTTATTATCTTATTAAGGGGAAGACTTATGAAAAAATTACAACGTTGTATGGATTGGTTCTGCGGTGCAGGGAACTGTCAAAAAAAATCAGGGATGAATCAGCAGGATTGGCAACAAGCTACGGCATTTACGTCAATGGATTTTGGTTGGATCATCTTATGTGTTGGTATGTCCCTAGGGGCTGGAATTATTTTTTTACCCATTCAAGTAGGGCTATCAGGCTTGCTTGTCTTTTTGATAGCAGCTTTAATTGGCTATCCTATTGCTTATGCACATCAAAAGTTATACTTAAATGTATTGATTGAGGCCCCAATATGTGAAGATTTTGCTGGAATTATTTCAGGATATTTAGGAAAGAATTGGGGCTTTTTTTTAGGTATCTTATATTTTATTTTTACGACTATTTTAATTTTCTTATATTCTACAGCCTTAACGAATGATAGTGCTTCCTTTTTAATGACTTTTGGCGTTACAACATCTAATATGTCAGAAAACATATGGTATGGATTAGGATTAATTACAGCTATTGTTCTCATTGCCTCACAAGGAGAGAAGGCCTTAATGAAAGTATCGTCAGGCATGGTTTTCGTTAAAGTGATAGTGATCGCCTTGTTAGGACTGGTTATGATCCCATTATGGCAGGTAACACATATGTTTATCCCTTCGGAAGCGGCATATATGATTAAACACGTTATTATCTTATTGCCTTTTATTGCTATGTCGATTGAATTTTTTGTCGCATTAGGGCCTATTGCTATCTATTATCGTTCACGCCATGAAAATAAAGTTGTTGCCCATTATCGCTCTTTACGAATATATCATTTGGCATATGTTTTTTTGGTAGTGCTAGTATTGTTCTATACGATTTCCTTTAATTTAGCAATGCAACATGATCAAATTTTACAAGCTTATGCGGAGAATATATCCGCATTGGCGTTAGCGGCAAAAGACTTAGATGATACATGGTTTAAACTACTGAATTTATTATTAAATATATTTGCCGTGGTTACGGCTTATTTTGCCATGTTTTTAGGCTTTCGTGATGCTTGTATGGGTATTTTTAGGAATGTTTTAAAACGATATATGTCAGAACAGCACATTAATCAGCAGCTACTGTTGTATGGTAGTAGTGTATTTTGTATACTTCTTTGTTGGGGCATTAGTGTCTTAAATATTCCTATTTTAAGAGTAACCCCGTTCTTAGGTGCTTTGATTGGGATTATTGCTTGCTTTTTGCCCGTTTATGTCGTGCTGATGTTGCCTGATTTTAAAAAATATAAAGGGAAGGTCTTATATCCTATTGTGGGTATGGGGATTCTTTTGATGATTTCTCCTTTGTTGGCATGGTTGTAAGACAATACAAAAACAGCAGGAAAAACAAGACATCTTGTTTTCCTGCTGTTTTTGTATTTATGAAGAACGTTTTTCATCACGTTGGAGATGAACTACTCGTTGTGGATAGGGAATATCAATTCCATGGGTATCAAAAGCGTCTTTTATAGCTGATAATAAAGCATATTTAGTCGATAGAAAATCACAGCCCTTTACACGTGGATAGGCAACAATACGGACAGCGTTATCGCCAAACTCACGAATGCCAATTTCGACAGTATTTGCATTTAATACAGTCTTATTTTGGTGTAACACATCTTTGATGACTTGAATTGCTTGATGATGGTCATTATCATAGCTAATGTCTAAGCATAAAGGAATGTACCGTTCATCAAGATAGGTGCTATTTGTCACAGGACTGGATGTAATATGGGAATTGGGGATAAAGATCATTTTATTATCTTTGGTTATAATGGACGTATTCATCAATTGTATGCCTTTAATTTTTCCTTCTATTGTATCAATGGTCACCCAATCGCCCGCTTTGAAAGGTTTAAAAATTAAGATTAAAATACCCGAAGCAAAATTCGCTAAATTGCTTTGCATGGATAGACCAACGGCTAAACCGAAGGCCCCGAATACAGCAATAAAGGAACTAGTGGGAATTCCGATTTTATTGATTGCTGATAACAGGACTAAAGCCATTAGGCCATAATAAATAATTTGACTAATAAAGGTGTTGACTGTATGGTCATAATGGGCATGTTGCATCATTTGACTGACTATTTTTTTGAAAAATTTAGCGACATAACGACCGAGGATTAAGATGAATAATGCATATATTAGGTTAGGTCCGTGCATTAATACAAAATGGGAAATCGTATCGAGGGAAAATAGTGTTTTTGTGAATTCCGTCGATAAAGCAGTAGTGGTTGAATTCATAAGCAAAATCCTTTCTCTTGTTTTTTTTTATTGTATCTTGTAACAGCGGTAGTGTATAGAGCAAAAACGGAAAGAAAAGGAGACTATTTGTAAACTATTCATAACATCTGATGTTTTTATCATAATTACCTGCATAACGTTATGATATTATATTGTTTTTTATAATCATATCATTAAGTTGTTTTGCGAGCGATCTATTTTTTATTAAAAATAACTTTCTTTTCATGTGTAACATAGTAAATTGAATAGTAGCGGATTAACCGCTTGTCAAAATAAATATGTGGATAGAATGGAATATGTGCGGTTACGGTAAATTTTTAAATAGTGCTTATTTATAGCTATTTAATAAGCTTTACATATACATAGTAGACTAGCATACCAGTTTTTGATATACTATAAATAAAGCTAAAATTTATATAATATACCAATAATTATATTTTGTAAACACTTAATTTAAAAGGAGGGTATATAATGCATATTTTGAATAACACTGGCTCTGAGTTGTTACCTTCCCGTGAAGAAAGTGATGTAGACGAGCGATGTTTTTGTAGAATCCTTTTTTTAGCGGAAGTACGGTATTATAGTGCGTATTTGAGCTGTTCCTGATAGATAAAAAAACTATCAGGAGGATATAACATGAATAGCAGTATATTAGTAAATAGAGAAACGCGATTATTATTATTATCCGCATTAATGATGGGTGTAGTCGCTGTTGGCGGTTTGGTAATGGGCATATGGAGCCATTCACAAGCGATTTTATTAGACGGTATTTTTTCTTTAGTGGCCATTGTTATTAAATTATTGATGATGTTTACGGCCATGTTGACAAAACAAGAATCGAGTCGACGATTTCAATTTGGGTATTGGCAATGTGAGTCTTTTGTGATGTTGATGGAAGGTGTTTTTACCCTTTTCATCGTAGCTTATGCTTTGAGCGTCGGTATATGGGGATTATTGCACGGTGGTCGAGAAGTTGAATTTGGATTAGCCGTATATTATGCAATCTTTTTTACGATTGGTGATTGGAGCTTTTATGCGTATGTTTATCAGGCGAATAAAAAAGTAAAATCTTATCTTGTCCATTATGACAATCTGAGTTGGTTAATTGACGCTGTATTGGCTACGGGGTTATTGATTAGTTTCAGCGCAGCCTGGATGTTACAATTTACACCATATGTGTATTGGCAGATTTATGTAGATCCACTTATTATGATTGTGTTAGGCATACAAATGGTATCACCGTCATTGAAAATTTTAATTCCATCGGTTAAACAATTATTAGGGATTGCACCATTGGAGCTCCATCAACATGTCCAACAGGTTATGGATGGCTTTTTGAAAAAGTACGGTTTTCAAGATTATGTGTCGAGCGTGCAAGTGTTTGGACGAGCGAAAATCATTGAAATAGATGTATTGTTACCGTTGGATTATCCGATTCAGCGCGTGTCTGATTTTGATGAAATAAGAGGAGAAATTGATGCAGCCTTAGGGTATCGTTCTTATGAAAAATGGGTAACCATTACATTTACTACGACTACTAAATGGATGGCACGGGATTATGATAATGACGGAGTAGTATAATTATTTTTAGGAGGTGGCGTGTATCATGGAAAAAGCAGAGCGGTTTAGAGGTTGTTTTTTTGGCGGTGCTGTGGGGGACGCGTTGGGGTATTTATTGGAAAAATTAGATCTCAACACGATTCATCAACGCTATGGAACACATGGATTAAGAACAGTATTAGCCTTACCTGAGCATGGCAACAAGAGCATTATTTCTGATGATACACATTTATCTCTTTTTACGGCGGATGGTATTTTATGGGCCGCCCATGAAGATATTTCTTTTGAACAAGGATTGTATCAGTCCTACATGCGTTGGTATTATACACAGACTGAAAGAATCATTTCGCCAGAACAAGCTGACTGGATGAAACGGCAACAGCATGAAAATCGGTGGAATTATGATATTATGGGCGAAGAAAAAGTATTTGCTCGCCGCTATCCGCGAAAAAATTGTTTGGTTACGTTAGCGGCAGGTGCCTTTACCCCGGGAAAAGCGGCCAAGAATACGTGCAAAGGTAGCAGCGTATTACGCTCAGCTCCTATTGGCTTGTATTTTTCTGATGATATAGAAAAAGCATTTGCTGTGGGTTGTTGCTCTGGTTGGATTACCCATGGCAGTCCGACTGCATATTTAGCGGCTGGTTTTTTGAGTGCTTTGATCGCTTCTTTGGCACAAGGAGGCGAATTGCGTATCGCCTTAGCAGAGGGATTTAGACTGTTACAACAAAAGCCCGAAGGGGTTTCCTTATTAAAGCAATTGTTGCATGCTGTGGATGAGGCCGTATCGGATCACAATCCGATTCATTCGATACAAACGTTGGGCTTAGGATGGTCTGCTGATGAAGCCCTATCTATTGCATTGTATTGCCTTTTAAAAAATAATTCTTTACGAGAAGCGGTCATTATGGCATGCAATCAAGACGGTGATAGTGATACGTGTGGTGCCGTATGTGGTAGCATTGCCGGTACGTTGTATGGAGAAAAAGCAGTGCCAGCACATTGGAAGAAGAATTTAGAGTGCCATGATATATTAGATACATTGGCACAGGCTCTATGTGAGGCACAGCAAGAAAAAACGGCATGAAACATGCCGTTTTTTCTTATCTCAAGATAGATTGACAGAATATTGATTATACGTATAATGAAAAAAGATATGGCAGATGATAACGGAATTATAGTGGGGGGCACATATGATTGAATCAATAGATCGGGCATTAGCTATATTACAATTATTTTTGCAAGAAGAACGACCATTGGGTATTACGGACATCAGTAGTCAATTAGACTTACAAAAAAGCACGGTTAGTCGGACGATTGAAACACTGGAAGCACGTGGTTTTGTTTATAAACAAGCTACGGGAAAATATTGGCTAGGGTTACCGTTGTATTCTTTAGGGATGTTGTATAAAGAAAAAGCAACCTTACAGAATATTGTATATCCCTATGCACAAGCGTTGGTAGAAACGTGTCGAGAAAGTGTGCATTTAACCACCTTTGCCCATATTTCCATGAAATATCCTCAACATGTAATTTTAGAAAAGATTAAAGCACCACAAACGATTGATTTAGCACCACCTGTCGGTGCGATACGAGCCAGTTACTGTTCTGCTTCTGGTAAATGCTTGCTCGCATATTCCCCGACTTATCGAAATACTTATCGGGGGTGTCGATTACAAAAATTTACGGCCTATACCTGTACGGATTGGGATGTATTGGAGCGCGAGTTAGCACAAATAGAAAAACAAGGATATGCCGTAGAAAAAGAAGAAGTAAAATTGGGTATGGCCTGTGTTGCGGCCCCTATTTTTCAACAAGGAAAAATTCAAGCTGCCATTAGTATTTCTGCCCCGATTGCACGCTTTTCCGATGATGGCGAAAAGAGATATATACAGGCGATTGTGCAAACGGCAAAAGAAATTACGATGGCATTACAGTAGCATAAGGAATGGTGTAGAATAAGCACTAATAGGAGGTAAAAAATGGCAGTTCAGATTATCATAGGAAGGAGTGGCAGTGGGAAAACACAATATTGTTTTGACGCCTTACATAAGCATATTGAGCAAGGTAAAAAAGCACTTTTTATTGTTCCCGATCAGGCTACGTATACTATGGAACGCCGTTTTGCTGAATATATGCCCAAGCAGGGGTACATGGGAGTTCAAGTACTAGGCTTTTCACGGCTAGCTTATTGGATATTACAAGAACGAGGAAAAACACAAGTATCCATATCTGATTTAGGAAAAAAAATTGCATTGCAACGGATTTTGCGTGAAAAGAAAGCGTCTTTTTCTGTTTTGCGTAAAGCGGCGTTACAACCTAATTTTGCGGATACGGCACGCCAGTTTATTGAAGAATGCCGCTCTTTCTGTATCGAGCCAACCCATTTGCAACAAGCGGCAAACCATGTTGCGGAGCCATTACTACAACATAAATTACAAGATATGGCTCTCATCTATGAATGTTATTTACAATTCTTACAAGCACATCTAGGAAGTACGGATGATTTATTATCCGCTGCCATTAGAGAAATAAAAGGGATCCCTTTTTTGCGAGATATTTGGGTAGGTGTAGATGGGTTTCAATGGTTTACACCTAAACAAATAGAAGTATTAATGGCGTTAGAAGCAGTAGCATCTGATATATGGATTACGTTACCGATGGAACCGGAGCAAATGGCCTGGCAACATCGAGAAACAGCCTTATTTCATCGCTCTTATGTCGATTACAGAAATATGCAAAAGAAATTTCCTCATGCGGAAACAGTCGTTTTATCTCCGATAAATAAAAAAGCATTATCAGAATTAGTGTATTCGTTTTTTCAGGCGAAACCACGCAATCAAATCAAAACAATTCCAGGGTTATCTGTATGGGAATGTACGTCAAAAGAAACTGAAATTGCTAGTATTGCTGGAGAAATTCAATCTTTATGTCGAAAAGGATATCGGTATAAAGATTTTTTAATCGTTGTTCGCTCTAGTGAAATGTATAATGAAATGGTAGAGCGTATTTTTGCTACCTATGGTGTGCCTGTATTTAGTGATTATCAAAGGCCGATGACGTCGCATCCCATTGTCGAAACGGTACTTTCTCTATTGTCTGTATTACAGAGCGCTTGGGCGTATGAACCGTTGTTCCAATTGCTAAAAAGCGATTTATTTCCCATTGCTCGTGAGCAAGTTGATCAGTTAGAAAATTATTGCTTGGCCTATGGTATTCAAGGGTATCATTGGTTAGAAGAAAAAGATTGGTCGTATGGTAGAGCCATCGTGGGTATAGATGGGATGAAAACGAAAGGGATTGCTGACGAAACGTTACAAGAGATTAATCTTATTCGTCAGGATATTCGTCAACGCTTATGGCCTTGTTGGCAAGCTTCGCGGACATCGCATACCTTACAAGAGTGGTGTACGTTATTGTATCAGTGGTTGCAGCAGCTTGAAGTACCTCAGACTTTGCAGCAGTGGCAAGAAGAAGAACAAACGTGTGGGCATGCAATGGAAGCCAAAGAGCATGAACAAGTATGGAAAAAGTGGATGTCCTTTTTGCATGAATTAGTTACTCTCTGTGGAGATGATATCGTATCGTTAGAAGAATTTTTGACTTTTATCAAAGACGGAATTGAAACTTTACAATTTAGTTTAATTCCGCCGACCTTAGATCACGTCACCTTAACCTCTATAGAACGAGGATATACTATGCAAGGGCGTGTAGTTTTCCTATGTGGCATGAATGATGGTGAATTTCCTAAACGTAATGGTGAAGAAGGTGTATTTCACGAACGGGATCGCCAGCAACTAGAAGATGCTGGGCTTTTACTAGCACCAGGAAAAAGAATTCGCTCCTTACAAGAAAAATTTCTGTTTTATTTGGGATTGACGCGGGCAGAAGAAAAAATATATCTTACGTATGCTTTGACTGATACGGATAACAGTGCGTTAGAACCATCTCTTTGGATCAAGCAATTAAAAGAACGGGGATATGTAGAAACATATCGCTATATGGATGGAACCTTGCAAGAAGGGGAAGAAGAACGTCTCATTACGGGTTTTCCGGCGGCGTTACAGTTATTGCCATCTCAATTGCAACCGTCGACCCAGGGGGAAGTCGTTTCACCTATTTGGTGGGCCGTATATGATCAAGCGATATTGCTCGGTTATCATGACGATGTATGCCGTATCGTACGGGGATTATTTCATCAGAATACCCCTGTCACGTTGTCACCGGAAATGGTCCGCAAGGTATTTGCACCGGATGGCGTGTTGCGTGGTTCCGTGACTAAGTTTGAACAATATCGAGCTTGTCCTTTTGCCTATTTTTCACGTTATGGGTTACAACTGCAAGAAAGACAAAAATATCAATTTGCCGCACCCGATTTAGGTATGTTAGTTCACGGAGCATTGAAATATATCGGTGATGATTTATTAACGCAGGGGAAACAATGGCGAGATTTAGACCGAACGGCGATTCCTGATATATGTAGACAAGCAACAGAAGTTGTCGCTCCGTTGGTACGTCAAGATATTTTGATGTCTAATGCTTATTTTTTGCATATTAAAGAACGGCTTATTCGTACGTTGATTCGTACGGTAGAGCAATTGAAGGCATTTAGTAGCACCTCTGATTTTAACATGTATGCCTTAGAACAATCTTTTGGGCGCATGCCTAATTCATGGCCATCCTTGGATCTTTCTTTGTCGAACGGCTTTCAAGCGGCTATAATAGGACAAATTGATCGAGTGGATGTCATGAAACGAAATGATAAATTCTATCTTGTTGTTATGGATTATAAATCAGGGCGTAAAGAGTTGGCATTGCAGTCCGTTTTTATGGGCATAGAGTTACAATTACTGACATATATGTATGTAGCGCTATTACAAATGGAGGGGGATGCATTACCAGCGGCCGTATTGTATTGTTATGTGCGAGATGATAAACAATCGTTGAAACATTGTCTATCGGAAGAGGAGAAGGCTGATTTATTTTATAAAAGTAATAAAATGAATGGTTTCTTTTTAGATGATGGTGAAATTATGAAATCCTTAGATATTTCGATGCATGATTATTCGGCATTTCTTAATTTACGGCTTAAAAAAGATGGTACGCTTAGTAATGCAGGCAATCAAATGTATACAGAACAAGGGTGGGCGTATATGCTTTCTATGGTACGCAGACGTTTATATGAAACGGCATTACGCATTACGGATGGATATATAGATATTGCTCCGTTACGGCAAGGAATCTCATCGCCTTGTGTATATTGCCCATATCAAGCAGTTTGCCGTTTTGACACGCAATGTGGCAATGCCTATCATGTGTGGCAGCAAGAAAGCAATGATGTCGTGCGAGATAAAATTCGCCAAGAGGGAGAAAAAGAAGATGGCATGGACTAACGAACAACAAGCAGCGATTATGAGCCGTGGTCAAACGTTGTTATTATCTGCTGCAGCGGGTTCAGGCAAAACGGCTGTATTGGTTGAACGGATTGTACAACGTATTATCGACTCGCCGTCTTCGCCGGATATTACTGATGTTTTGGTCGTTACGTTTACGAAAGCTGCAGCAACAGAAATGAGAGATCGTATTGCCGTTGCCTTGGCGGATGTTGCAGAAAAGACAGGTAGAACAGATATTGAACGACAATTGGCGTTGTTGCCGGCTGCTTCGATATCGACATTACATTCCTTTTGTCAGGATGTTATTCGTAATTATTTTTATACAATTGATTTAGATCCGTCTTTTATAATAGCGGGCGAAGAAGAACTCAGTCTACTTAGAAAACAAGTAATGGAAGAGGTTTTGTTATCCTATTATGAATCGGAAACGAAGGCGAATATACTCTATCCGATTGTCGATATGTTTGGCACTGCTCGTGGTGATGATGTTTGTATGCAAACGATTGAACGCTTGTATCAATATGCTATCAGCATGCCTTGGCCTTTGCATTGGTTGCAAGAGGCGGCCAAAGCCTATGATATTCCGAACGGTACAGGTATAGATAAGTTAGCTTGGAGCAAACCTATTATCATGGAAATACAACGGATGCTACGCGAAAACATCCGGTTATATGGACAACTTATTGAAAAACTTAGTGAATATCCGGCGTTAGAAAAAGGATTATTGCTGTTTCAGCAAGAACAACAAGTCTTTATTACGGCTGCATCTAAAACGACATGGCAAGGGTTACAAAAAGCCCTTGTTGCCATAGAATTTTCACGCTTGCCTTCATTTCGTAAACTGGATGAAGTGGATAAAGCTGTGTGGGAACAGTGTAAAAAAATTCGTACGGATATAAAGAAATATATTCAAGATCAGGCCGTGCCTACTTATTTTTCTGTATCAGAAGACTCGTGGCTTGCGGGTATGCAAACGATGTATCCCATTATATCGGGGTTAGTTGACATCACTACTGATTTTTTTAATGCGTATAGAGAGGCGAAAAAAGCAAAGCAATGGATTGATTTCAGCGATTTAGAACACTTGTGTCTGAAGATTTTATTGGATCCGGCATCTACACCCGAACAGATTATTCCCTCTTCTGTGGCGTTAGAGCTGCAACAAAAATATAGTGAAGTTTTAATGGATGAATATCAAGACACGAATGGCGTACAAGAAACGATCATACAATTAGTATCGCGAAAAGATAATCGCTTTATGGTCGGGGATATTAAGCAAAGTATATATCGCTTTCGTTTAGCCGATCCAACGCTTTTTTTGCAGAAATACACCCAATTTAGTCGAGAAGAAGCAGCAACGGAACGGTGTATCGACTTGTGTCGTAATTTTCGTAGTGCTCCGAGTGTATTAGCAGCGGTAAACGAAATATTTGAACAGGTAATGACCGAAGAAACAACGGGTCTTTCATATGGTTCGCGAGAACGTCTTTATGCTGGACGCGAAAAACTGGATGACGAAGCGTGGGTTGGTGGTAAGACGGAAATACATATTTTGGTGACAGATGCTGATGAGGAAAAACGGTTGGCAGAACCGGCGGAAGAGGAACTCTTGCCCGAACAGACGGCGTTTGAAAAAGAGTGCACGCTTATAGCAGAACGTATACAAGCACTACTTGCTAGCGGTAAAAAAATTGCTAATAAAGATGGCTCATTAGAGCCATTGACGTATCGGCACATTGTTATCTTATTACGTTCTTTGGCAGGAAAAACGGCCCCGTTAACCCAATGTTTACAACAAGCTGGTATTCCTTCTGTGGCAGAACAGCGAGGTGGATACTTTGCAGCCATTGAAGTACAGGTTATGATATCCTTACTACAATGTATTGATAACCCTGAACAAGATATTCCTTTAACAGCTGTTTTACGTTCGCCAATTGTCGGGATAAACGATATCGCCTTAGCTAATTTACGGACTTGCCAAACCGGTTCTTTGTGGCAAAATTTGCCGTATTTTGCTAGTCAGATAGCACAGGGAGAAGAGCAAAAACGGGTACAACAATTTTTACGACAATTTGAAGAATGGCGTACGTACGGTCGTAGACATGGTATTGCAGAGCTAATTTGGCGGCTCTTTACAGATACCTCATATTACGATTATGTTGGGGGCTTACCGGGTGGTAGCGTGCGACAAGGTAACTTGAAGGCCTTGTATGATCGGGCTCAAGCTTATGAAAAGGTAGGGTATCGTGGTCTATTTCGCTATATTCGGTTGCTTGAAAAAATGCAAGAAGATGGCGTTGATTTAGCACCAGCTAACGTGTTGGGAGAACATGAAAATGTCGTGCGCATTATGAGTATTCATAAAAGTAAGGGGTTAGAATTCCCTGTCGTTATTGTTGCGGATATGGGCAAAACCTTTAATCGTCGTGATACGAATGAATTGATTTTATGTCATCACACGTTGGGCATCGGCATTAAACAATACGATTCACTCTGGCGGATGCTCTATCCTACCTTGGCATGGAATGGTGTGCGAACGCAGTTGGCTTGGGAGAGTACAGCTGAAGAAGAACGTATTTTATATGTTGCAATGACACGAGCAAGAGATAAATTAATCCTTGTAGGACATACGAATAAGATGAAGCACGATTTGTTATGTTGGCGACATCGGGTACATCCGGCACAAGCAAAATCGTATTTGGATTGGGTGATGTCGGTCGTATTAAATAAAGTCGATAATTTCTTGATGGAATCGCTGGAAAACAGTAAAATATGGGAAGACGATATATGGCAGGTGCAAATTCGTGGTGCCGTTTCACCAGAAACAGGGGAAGCATGTGCTAAGACCGCTGACGCACGGATAGAAGCGGTTCGTCAAGGTATATTGACCCAAACACCAGCACCAAGATGGTTGCTTTCTGCTTTACGGTGGCAATACCCCTTTCCTGAAGCTGTGCATATGTCAGCGAAAATTTCCGTATCGGAAATTAAACGACAACATTCGCTAATACAGCAGGCTGACAATGAAGAACTAAGTGAACCGTTGATTAAGCCATTAACGGAAGAAAATCCTTTTATGATACCGCCTGCGTGGGAACGTCTACAACAAGACCGTGTGAGTGGGGCTATGCGAGGTACGGCTATGCATAAAGCCATGCAGTATATTCCCTTGCAAGTTGATTTATCTTTAGCGGATATTCGGGCATATCTTGTAGAGCAAACGCAAAAAGGTCATCTTACGAGTGAAGAAAGTGAAATGGTGGATATAATACATTTACAGGCTTTTTTGCAATCTGACATAGGTAAGTGCATGGCAAGGTCACCAGAAGTGCATCGAGAATATCCTTTTAGCGTTTTATTGAAACAAAATACATACTTGCCTTCCTTAGAAAAAGGCGAAGCTGTTTTGGTACAAGGGATTATTGACGCCTTGTTTCTTGACCAGGATGAATGGATTTTATTAGATTATAAAAATGATTTCCTACCCGATAAAGAGGCGTTTATTAAACGATATCGCGTACAATTAGATATCTATAAAGAAGCGATTGAACAAGTTACAGGTAAACGGGTAAAAGAAATGTACTTATTTAGTTTTTATTTACAACAAGCGATTATTGTACCTTAAGGAGGATATATGGGTGTATTTGATGTAGTTGGTCCCGTTATGATTGGGCCATCAAGTTCGCATACGGCTGGTGCAGCAAGGATTGGCCTCATGGCACGAAATATATTAAAAGAAGAACCAATAAAAGCAGAGATTACCGTATACGGTTCATTTGCGAAAACGTATAAAGGACATGGCACGGACCGTGCACTCGTGGCAGGTTTATTAGGATTTATGGCAGATGACGTACGCTTACGCAATTCCTTTGAAATTGCTGCTCAACAAGGGGTGGATATTACTTTGCAGCGTAGCGATATAGAACCGAATCATCCTAATACGGTACGGATTGCCATGACGGGACGATCGGGCAAACAAATGGAAGTTATGGGCGTTTCGCTAGGTGGCGGGAAAATTGAAATCCGTGAAATTAATGGATCGGCCGTAGCGTTGAGTGGAGAAGAACATACGCTCATTACGGTGCATCGAGATTTGCCCGGCATTATTGCTCAAGCCACGACAATTATGGCAACGGGCAATATCAATGTATCGAATATGCGTGTATTTCGTAGTGGTAAAAATGCCATGGCCGTGATGATTGTATGTACAGATAGTCCTGTACCGGAAGAAATGGTACAGGCGATAGGGAAAATTCAGGCGATTGACAGCGTTGTTACATTATTACCGTTGTAGGAGGAGATACATGTTTCAATACGAATATAAATCAATACAAGATTTAGTAAAACTAACACAGCAATATCAAACAACTTTGGCAGATATCATTATTCGTCATGAAATGGAACAAGCGGAAAAATCAGAAGGCGAAATACGGCAATTAATGGAGGAACGTATTGTCGTATTTCATGAATCCGTGCAAGCCGGTCTGAACGATACAGACCGTTCTGTTAGCGGTTTAGTTGGTGGTGATGCGGCACGGGTACAACAACATCCGGCTATTTTCCTGGGAAGTTTAGCTAATAAAGCACTTAGTTATGCGGTTGCCATAGCCGAAGCCAATGCGAAAATGTTTAAAATTGTCGCCTGTCCTACGGCGGGTAGTTGCGGCATTGTGCCAGCTGTCTTATTAGCCGTAGCAGAAGAGAGACATATTGGCAAGAAAGAACAAGGCGAAGCTATGTTTATTGCTGCTGGTGTCGGTGCGGTGGTATCACATAAAGCGACCGTTGCCGGTGCTGTCGGCGGTTGCCAAGCCGAATGTGGCAGTGCGGCTGCGATGGCAGCTGCGGTGGCGGCCTATCTCTGTGGAGGGACAACGACCCAAATTTTACATGCATTTGCCTTGTGCATGAAGAATACCTTAGGCTTAGCTTGTGATCCTGTTGCAGGGTTAGTAGAAGTACCTTGTGTCAAACGAAATGGCTGTTATGCCGTACTTGCATTGACGGCAGCAGAAATGGCACTTGCTGGAATTGAAAGTGTTATTCCGCCAGACGAAGTTATTGAAGCGATGGGCGAAATTGGTAGATTGATGCCAGTCGCGTTAAAAGAAACATCCGAAGGTGGCTTAGCACAAACGGAAACGGGAAAAGCTATTGCGGCACGCTTAGAAAAAGCGATGAATGCATAAGGGGAAAATAAAAGATAAAACGAGTCACTTCTTATAGAAGTGACTCGTTTTTTGTTATGGTGTCAAAGAGAGGATTTTGTTCTCTACACAAGTAGTGTACTATAGAATGTACAACTTTACAATATAGATAAGATTATTTACATGTGAGGCTGATAAAAGGATATTAACATACCTTTTATAGGCTAAGTAAAAGGTATATGGTATAATAATCATAGATACTAGAAAAGAGGAGAACCATGATGCGAGTGCAGAATAAATGGGAAAAGAAAGGTTCTTTTTTCAGCAAAAATATAAAGAAAAGTACATATGAAGCAGACATCGGTGCATTTTTTCGTGCTCGTTTTCCTCAACATCAAGCGGCATATATAGAGAACAAAAGCAAGGATACGGGAATTTCTTTACAAGTATTGTATCCCTGTGCCATAGAGCCATTTTATATCATTCACACTATTGGGATGAATCACCCTTCTATGGTGACGAAGGGGCAACATCAGGATATAGGCGGAGCTGAATTATGGTTGATGGTTACGGTGTCATGGCCTTTTTCAAAGTTTCCGATAAAATTAGATGATACAGCGGCGTGGCCGTTGCGATTACTGCTATGTCTTGCTGAATTTTTTCATCGTTATCAGGTAAAGGTGACAAATGGCTGGGTGTTATCTCAGGGGGAAGTGGCGGTACCCTTTTTGAAACAAATGCCTTTATCCGGTGTGATCATGTCGCAGCTATCTGGTGAACTGGCGGCATATACTATGCAAGACGGTCGAAAGGTAGAGTTATTTATGCCTATTTTAGTATATCAAGAAGAATTATCTTTATTATCAGATATTAGTACGGATGACTTGGTAGAGTCGGTCATTGCGTGTAATAATGATTCCTTTCAGCTACAACGGCAACGTCCGAATGTAGCGGATATGGAATTTATTCTTATATAGTAGGGAAGGAGCGATCCTTATGAAAGAAAGACACAATACGTACATGTACGAAGAACAGGAAATAGCAGCAGTGCTTACGCCTTGTGAAAGCGAATGCGAAGCAGGTGTATATATTTCTGATTGTGTGGAAGAAATTGCCATTGGGGCGAATACAACATTACAAGTGTTGCGAAATAATACCCTTTTACAAGATATAGCCGGTGGAACGTTTGTTCAATTTTTACAAGATATACAAGATACACTGGAAACAGATCCGCTATCCATAGGAGAAGTTATTGCCTCTAAAAATCCTCAATCGTTGCTCATCCCCTTTTTAATTTCCTTAAAGGTAGATGTGGTTTTACGGCATAAAGGCCGTATGTGTGTACGTGATTATATATCTTGCCCACCCTTGGGAGAAGATATTTTAGAAATACGCATTGCTAAAGAAAAAGTATATGCTGCTTATGCGGCGATACGACAAGAAAAAACGCAAATACCTTATATTACAGCGGCGGTGGCCGTACGAGAAGAAGGCTGGCGAGTCGTTATTGGTGCAAGACCGGGCGGTGCATTAGTAGCCCATAATGCGAGCATCGAATTGACGGAAAAAGGGGTTACCGTTTGTGAAAACGTTGCCCACTTGGCGGCAGAAGAAATGGCTGTTAGCGATGACGAGTTATGCACCGCGCAAACACGTCGGGAATATATTAAGCAGATCGTAAGAGCATTGGTACAAAAGGCATGGCACGGATATAGTCGTGTGGTAGAATAGAAGGGAGATATAGCTATGACAGCAGATAATCGGTGGCTACGTATGTTAAGACCGGGGATTACAATGATTTTAGGTGCAGGAGGAAAAACAACTGTTTTAGAACGCTTGGGAACGTTTGGCCATGCAAATAAATATCCATTGTTGGTGAGTAGTACCGTGCCGGTAGACAGTGCAAGAGTAGATAATGTAGAACCATTTGATGTGATTTGTACGGACGATATAGAAAAAGGGATGGCTTTTTGTGAGGAACGCATTGCTACGGGACATTTGCCCGCTTGGTTTAGTCGGTTAAACGAAGAGGATTGTTATGAAGGGTTAAGTCCTACTCTTATTGATCAGATAAAACACCATCATCCGGCATGGTACATTCTCATTGAAGGGGATTATACGCAAAATAAATGGCTCAAAGCACCGTTACCTAATGATGTTCCCTTACCAGTAGATTGCGATTTGGTGATTGGCGTAGTCAATTTGCAAATGTTGGGTATGGCGTTGACGGCAGATAAAGTTGCAGGCATTGAAACGGCAACCGCTATCATGGGCCGTGCACACGGGGCTATCGTAACCCCGTCGATGCTGGCAACCTTGCTTATGCATCCACGTGGCTTATTTCGTGGAGCCGCCTGTGCGAAAATCCTTTTTTGCACGGGGTATAATGCAGTACAACATCGCATGACGTCAGCTTTATTAGACGATTTAACAGATCTTGACTTAGAAGCTAGCGTACTTGCTGATGGTTATCGAGATACATGTATAATTCGACAATACGTATGTTATGGTGTGAGTCGAGATAGGAATGAGTAATGAGAAAAAATAAACATATTATTATTATTAGTTTGTGTGTCATTATTTTATTGGGAATTAGTGGCAGTCTAGCTTTTTACCATTTGGAAAAAGCTATGCAGGAATCTACTACATCGGGGTTAAAAGACGAATCAGTAGTACAGCGTGTTATTTCAACACAACCGGCTACATCGCCACAAGAAAAAACGCCCATTACGCCTAAAGAAGAACAACCTACGGAAGAACCCATGATGGTTCAACCTGTTACACCTAAGAATGATCAAGTAACCTATCTTGATGATGCCTTTACGCTTCCGGATCCGCATGAAAATCGACCTGTTTATGATAGATATACCATACGGCAACGCCAAGAAAAGGGCTTACCGCTTACGTATGGGGCAAAACGAGATTATTATTACGGTAAAAAAGTCGTATATCTAACCTTTGATGATGGACCGGATAAACAAAATACACCGGCAATTTTACGTATTTTAAAGCAGGAAAATATTAAGGGAACCTTTTTTTTAGTTGGTTTGAATGTTGTCAAACATCCTAGTATCGTGCGTGCTATTTTTGAATCGGGAAATGCCATTGGCTTGCATTCTTATACGCACAATTATAAGAAACTATATGCATCACCGCAGAATTATATGGATGAAATGATGATGACGGAAGATGTCATATATCGTATTTTACAAGTACGACCGATTATTACACGGGCTCCTGGCGGTACGGCTGGACATTTTACGAAAGCTTATTGGGATACGATAAAACGCTATGGCTATATTGAAGTAGGTTGGAATTCCTTGACGGGGGATGCGGACGGCACGGGTAAAACGGCAGATAAGGCATATCGCAATATTGTATCGCAAATACAACAGCAACCCTACTTACATACCCATTTAGTCATTTTAATGCATGATTCCGCTGGGCATGGTGAAACGGTGGCCGTATTGCCGAAAATTATCCATTATTTTAAAGAGCAAGGCTATACATTTCGGGTGATTACACCGGCAATACCTCCCGCATGGTAAAAAAAATATTGACAAATGTATTCAAAACAGCATATGATAAACGAAATATCAGGGCATTGCATATAATTCTATTTTTGAATGTACTGATAGGATGAAAATATAAGGTTGTTACAGCAGATATAGCTATATCCATTTTAAGCCGATGATATACAAGTATGGTTTATGGTAAAAACCTTATAATAATGGTAAAGCAGGCTCATAGGAGTCTGCTTTACCATTTGTTATAAGGGGGAGGGAATATGATAATCATCATAAAATCAAGTAGTTCTTTATTGGAGATAAAACGATTAACAGATACATTGCAAATACAAGGGTTACAAATAGAACGCATTGAAGAAAAACCAAAAATGGTGCTTCGCGTTATGGGGAATACAAAACAAAGAAATTACGAACAGTGGCAACAATTTTCTTGCGTTGAGCAAGTTATTCCACTAGAAGTTCCTTATACACAAGCGGCCCGTGCTTTTCATGCAGATGATACGATTATTACGTTGAAAAATGGTAGTACCATTGGCGGTAAAAAACTCGCTATAATGGCTGGTCCATGTTCCGTAGAAACAATGGAACAAATGCAGTATTTGGCAACAAAAATGGCAACGTTAGGGGCAACGGTTATGCGTGGTGGGGCCTTTAAGCCACGGACATCGCCCTATTCTTTTCAAGGATTGAAAGAAAAAGGCCTTGATATGTTATGTCGTACGGCAAGGGCAGCCCATTTACCCGTTGTAACGGAAATCATGGCACCGCATATGATTGATATCTTTTTGGAAAAAAAAGTGGATATAATTCAAATTGGTGCGAGAAATATGCAGAATTTTGACCTCTTGCAGGCCGTAGGCAAAACACAGGTACCTGTACTTTTAAAACGAGGACTTTGTGCGACTATTGAAGAATGGTTTATGGCGGCAGAATATATTATGGCTGCGGGAAATCCGCATGTGATATTGTGCGAACGGGGGATTCGTACGTACGAAACGTATACGCGTAATACCTTAGACCTCAGTGCGGTGCTAGCGGTAAAACGGCAAAGTCATTTGCCTATTATTGTTGATCCTAGCCATGCTTCAGGGAAAAGATGGATGGTACCGGCCTTAGCCAAGGCAGCTATTGCATGTGGTGCCGATGGTATTATGGTAGAAGTACATCCCCGGCCGGAAGAAGCATGGTGCGATGGCGAAGAATCGATTACACCTGAAACCTTTGGCCAGTTAGTTGATGATTTACGTCAGTTAGCACCGTTAGTAGGACGTGAAATATAGCCAATAGATGATAGAGGAGGCACATATGATAGAGATTCCAATTAAAACGGAGCAACGTACATATTCCATTCATATTGAAAGGGGAATCCTCGATAAGGTAGAAAACTATTTTCCTACGTCCTTAGCACCTAAGACGGTTGTTATTATTAGTGATCAGAATGTGTATGCCCGGTATGGGAAACGGTTGGAACGTAGTATTAACAACATGGGCTTAGTCGTACAACCGATTGTTTTTCCAGCGGGAGAACAAAGCAAATCCATGCATATGGCGATGGATATTTATCGTCAATGCATGGATGCGGGTATTACAAGGCAAGATTGCATCCTTACCTTAGGCGGTGGTGTGACGGGAGATTTAGGCGGTTTTGTTGCTTCTACCTATTTACGGGGAATTCCCTTTATCCAGATACCAACGACGATTATAGCACAGGTTGACAGCAGTATTGGGGGAAAAGTTGCGATTAATGTATGTGGCAGGAAAAATCAAGTTGGCTCCTTTTATCAACCTCATGGTGTATGGATTGATCCCGACTTATTACGTACTTTACCGAAGCGGTTTATTCGTGATGGCATGGGGGAAGTCATTAAATACGGTTGTATTCGTGAAGAACGCTTAATTACACAGCTTGAGGCCTTAGATGAACAACGTATTTATTCTCATTGGGAAGAGATTATTGCGACTTGCTGTCGAATAAAAGGGGAAATTGTACAACATGATGCCTACGACCGAGGGGAACGACAACTATTGAATTTTGGTCATACCCTTGGTCATGCAGTGGAAGGAGCAGGTCAATTTCAGTGCTATACGCATGGCGAAAGCGTTGCCATTGGCATGTCCCTTTTGACAGCACAGACAGAAACCTTGCACCTCACCGAAGCAGGCGTAACCGAACGCTTACGACAACTGTTACAACAATATCATTTGCCCATCACCACGGATATTCCGTGGGAGAAAATGACACCTTTTTTGCAACAAGATAAAAAAAGACGAGGTGACAAGATCACGTTGGTCGTTCTTTCTCGTATGGGACAAGCCGTATTATATCCTGTTTTATTTTCCGCGGTGGGAATTTATTTGAAAGGAACGGCAATATGAAATTACAAATTATGGCAGCACGGTGGCAAGGTGAAATTGATGTGCCTTCCTCGAAAAGTATGGGGCACCGGCACTTGATTGCTGCTGCGTTAAGTCGGGATACTAGTTATATTAAGGGAATAACACCGTCCGATGATATCGAAGCAACCATTGAAGTTTTACGCAGTTTGGGCGTAGACATCCAACGACAGGCGGAAGTGCGTCCTCATAGATACACCTATTCGGTACAGGGCGGTATGCAGTCCTATTCCCACCCGATAGTATGTGATGCCCGTGAATCGGCCTCAACGTTGCGATTGCTATTACCTCTAGCTATATATAGTGATAATCAAGTTTTATTTACGGGGCGAGGACGATTGACACAACGCTCATTGGCTCCTTATCAAGCCTTATGTATGCAACAAGGAATATATTGGCAACAAAGTGAACACACATTCCCTCTTACGGTACAAGGTCATTGGACGGCAGGAACTATGGCTTTACGAGGGGACATTAGTTCTCAATTTTTTTCGGGCTTATTATTCGTCTTGCCGCTGCTAAAAGAAAGTTCCACGGTTATAAGTACAACGCCGCTTGAATCGGCCGGTTACGTTAATTTGACATGTGCGTGCTTGCGAGAACACGGCGTAGCGATTCAAGCGAAAGAAAATGCTGCCTATTTCATTCGCGGCGGTCAAACCTATCGGGCTGGTACCTATCACGTTGAAGGAGATTATTCACAAGCTGCCTTTTGGTTGGCTGCGGGCGTTTTGCGTGGCACCCTTACTTGCAGTGGGTTAAATCGCAACTCCTTGCAAGGCGATCGACAGATACTTGCCCTTTTACAACAAATGGGCGGACACGTAGGTTGGGAAGGGGATAAACTTACGGCTAGGCAATCGAATTTACAGGGGATAGACATAGATGTTTCGGGTTGTCCCGATTTATTTCCCGTATTAGCTGCCGTAGGCACACAAGCGACAGGCGTTACGCGACTTTATCATGCGGCACGATTGCGATACAAAGAAAGCGATCGTCTTCATGCCATGGCAACGGCCTTGCAAACATTAGGTGCAACGGTGACGGAACGAGCCGATCAGTTATGTATTGTCGGTCCGACACCGCTCCGCGGCGGAACGGTATCGGGTAGTCGTGACCATCGCATTGTCATGGCGTTGGCCATATTAGCACCTTTTTGTCAGCACGCGTTACAAATTGAAGACGCCCAAGCCGTTGTTAAATCATATCCCTGTTTTTGGCAGGACATACAGAAAGTAGGAGGTCTATTAACACAGGAGGAAACCATATGAATACCATTGGCACGCGTGTGCGTTTAACCCTTTTTGGCGAATCACATGGCCCTTCCATTGGGGCTGTATTGGATGGGTTGCCACCAGGCGAAACGATTGACTGGGCAGCCGTGCAACGTGAAATGGCACGGCGTCGGCCGGGACAAGGTCCATGGACGACTTCTCGCCAAGAAACAGACGCCTATACGATTGAAAGCGGATATTTTCAAGACAAGACGACAGGCACACCTCTTTGTATACGCATTTACAATGAAGATTGTCAAGGACAGGACTATCAAGCTGGTGTAGTTCGTCCCGGTCACGCAGATTATACCGCATATATACGCTATCACGGTTGCCACGATTATCGTGGCGGAGGGCATTTTTCGGGACGTTTAACGGCACCGCTCGTCTTTGCCGGTGCCATTGCTAAGCAAATCTTACAACGCCGTGGTGTATATATGGGAGGTCACATTTTACAAGTGGGGAACATTAGCGATCGTCCCTTTTCAGCTCTCGGTGAAAGCAAAGATACCTTGCGTACCTTGACAACGCAAGCATTGCCCTTACTAGATAGTACACTACGACCACGCATAGAAGAAGCCATAGGTAATGTGAAAGCCGAGGGCGATTCCTTAGGAGGGATAGTCGAACTAATGGCAAGCGGTCTTCCCGCCGGTCTAGGAACTCCTTTTTTTGACAGTGTCGAAAGCGTTCTTAGTCATTTCTTCTTTTCCATTCCCGCGGTGAAGGGGGTTTCCTTTGGTAGTGGATTTGCTTTGGCGACGATGAAGGGATCTGCAAGCAACGATTCATTCTACTATGAAAATGGCACTGTATATACGCGGACCAATCATAATGGAGGCATTAACGGCGGTATTACCAATGGTATGCCTCTTATTTGCCAAGTTGCAATCAAAGCAACCCCTTCTATTGGCAAAGTGCAAGAAACGATTGATGTACACGCCGAAAAGAACATTACCCTGGCGATACGAGGACGACATGATCCGTGTATAGTACCTCGCGTTGTTCCTGTTTTAGAAGCCGCTTTGGCGTGGAGTTTACTAGACCTATGGGAAGATAGTGAGGGGATAAGAGGAGGGCACATATGAAATTCGGCTTATTAGGAAATAATACCCATAGCCTATCGCCACAGATTCATCAACATATATTTGATGACCTGGGGACAAATGATACATACACCTTACTTGCTTATGCCACAACCGATATGGACGTGCTTTTACAGCAGATAGAAGCAGCGGGTTTTGCAGGTATCAATGTGACGATTCCCTATAAGACGGAGGTCATCCCTTTTTTAGATCAGCTTTCGCCGGCCGCACAAACTATTGGTGCCGTCAATACCATTGTTTTCGCAGCGGGAAAGCGGTATGGATATAATACCGATTATGACGGTTTTCACCTGGCATTACAGGCACATGGGGTGAATATTTCCGGCAAAACCTGTGTCGTCTTGGGAACAGGCGGTGCATCCCGAGCAATCGTTGCCCTGTTACATGCACAAGGGGCAAAAAATATCCGTCTTATCTCGCGACAACCATTGCAAAAAAAAGCAGATTGCCTATATGCAGAAAAATGGGGTGGACATATTGAATCCTATGCGGAACTATATGCCCGGCCTACTTGCGATATTCTCGTCAATGCCACGCCGGTCGGTATGTATCCACAGATAGAGGCAAGTCCACTCATGACTTTGCCGGTAGGAACGGGTGATGTCGTTATCGATATTATTTATCGTCCGCAAGAAACACGGCTTTTACAGCAGGCACGCCAACAGGGAAAACAAACGATTAACGGTATGTACATGTTAGTTGCACAGGCCCTACGGGCAGAAGAAATCTGGCAAAAACGAACGTGGCATACCGCGTATATTCAATACCTTGTCAAGCAGATGGAGCAAATTAATGGTGAAACATAATATCATTTTAATCGGCATGCCTGGCGTTGGGAAAACGACATTGGGCCGTTTAGTGGCACAACAAACGGAACTTTCCTTTGTTGATTTAGATGAATGGATTGAGCAACATAGCCACCATGACATTCCCTCTTTATTTGCCCGGGGAGAAACCTATTTTCGTGATTGGGAAAGCAAGGCGTGTCAACAGGTGTCTACTTATGAACACACCCTTGTGGCAACTGGTGGTGGCGTTGTCTTACGAGCACAGAATATGACCTTATTGCAACGAGCAGGGCATATTCTGTGGCTATATCGTCCGTTATATCAACTGATGCGGACGTTGCAAGGAGAAAATAGACCGTTATTACAAGGAAGTAAGACAAGATTACGAACCTTATATAAAGAACGATATGAGTTATATCGCCAATATGGCGATGCTTGTATCTGTAATACGAAAACAGAGCAACAAACGATAGATAAGATGACTTGTTATATTCAACACTATTTCGCTGCGAACAAACCATAGACAGCGAGAGGTGTGAAGAACGAAAAAGCAACCCGCCCATAGGACGAGTTGCTTTTTTCGAGCGTTTAATTTTTTAGCATAGATAAGGTGCGTTTGTTTTACCTGCGTTGCTGTAACCGCTTGTTGCTGCATTATGTGAAACTATGTTCGTCATCAGGGAAGGTGCGTTCAGTAACATCGTGAATGTATGCTTGTACGGCTGTCGTAATGACATGATGCAAGTCCGCATAGGGCTTGACAAAGGACGGGCGAAAACCCGTTGTCATACCGAGGAGGTCCGTGCATACGAGGACTTGCCCGTCACAACCGTTACCGGCACCGATACCGATGGTAGCAGCCGTAGTTAGTGCATTAGTGATAGTAGTGGCAACGGTTGTTGGCACGCATTCGAGGACGATAGCGAAGGCCCCGGCCGCCTCAAGAGCGAGGGCGTCATCGAGCAAGGTTTGGGCGGTTTTTTCGTCCTTACCTTGCACGCGAAAACCGCCTAATTGATGTACTGATTGCGGCGTTAGGCCAAGGTGACCGACAACGGGAATACCGCTTTGGGTGATTTTGTACACGGCATCGCATACGTGTTGTCCGCCTTCAAACTTGACTGCATCACAGCGTGCTTCTTTCATCATGCGACCGGCACTGCGTAAGGCCTGGAGAGGGCTTTCTTGATAGCTCATAAAGGGGAGATCACCGACAACAAGGGCGTGTTTGGTGCCACGGACGACACATGCCGTATGATGGATCATGTCGTCTAAGGTAACGGGCAAAGTAGAATCATAACCCATGACGACATTACCTAAAGAATCGCCGACTAAAATCATATCAATGCCAGCTTCATCGACATTTTTTGCCATGAGTACGTCATAAGCGGTGATCATGGTAATGGGTTTCTTTTCTTGTTTTTGTTTACGAATGGTCAGATGTGTTATTTTTTGCATGATTAGCTCCTTTCACATTGCGGAAAATGGATAATATCGCCTGATATTGTTCGCTTGAAATAGTTTTATTTTGTAAAGCCAACGCCGCTGTGGGTATGCCCAAGGAGATATACAGATCAATATATTCCGGCGGTAATGCGTGGAGATGTTTCGTTAGCGTATGGATGTCACCACGTGCAATGGGTCCTGTTAAAGCGGTTCGACTAGTTGTGGCTTGACAGAGATGTTGTACCGTCCCGTTGAGTAAGGGGGCAAGGGCGGTCGCCGCATCGCCCGTGGATAAGAGCGGTGCGAGTAACTGTTGTGCCAGTGTATAGATGGTGACGATATAGTTGGACGCAAGGCACGCCGCCGCATGATAAGTAGGGCGAGCGGCCGCAGTCAGCGTGAACGAATGGCCACCGAGCCATTGGACTAAGGTACGTGCTGCTTGTTGTGCTAAGGGCATGCCGTCAATTGCGAAATATACACCTTGCCAAATTTGCGCTTGCGGTCGACACACCGTTTGTAATGGATGTAACGAGCCGATGGGGCAGCTTTTTTGTTGGACTGCCTGCAACACGGTTGTATCCAAGGCACCACTACAATGCAAGACGATAGGGTTATGCCCATCAAGATGATGACTGATTTGTTCTGCTAACGTTGGTAGCACGTCATCACGGACTGTAAGCAATAGCACATCCGAAGCGGCGGCAATCGTTTCTAACGTATAGGGCGTGACATGCCATTGCCGAGCTTGTAAATTAGTTTTTTTCGCATGCGAAGCGACAATTCCGATAGAAGAAAGAATGGGCCGCAACGCCAATAAAAAAGAGGCACCGACATTACCGGTGCCTATAATTCCTAAACGCATAATAACTCCTAATTACTAGATTATCAGAATATCGTTTTTGATTCGTCCCGGTCATGAGATCCAAGCGATGCTAAATTGTATGATAGGATGATGATCGTACCGATGTTACCATTCAGCCTACATCCCACTCTATGTGAATTGTATCACGAAAAAAGAAGACTGACAAGGTAAATAAAAAGTAAGGACTATGTTATTAATAAAAAATATGATAATATATAATATGAAAAATACTATTATATAATACGAAAAATACTATTATATAATACGAAAAATACTATAGCATGCTGAGAAAAAAGATACATATAAAGGAGTGAAAGCAATGAAACATGATGTAACAAATCGAACGAATACGCTCACGTATAAAGCAGAACGGCGACTTAATAACACAAAAGTCCGCCTTGTGGCTGCCTTGGTGATGGCATTACCATTGATGGTATCAAGCACCGTGTATGCGGCCGAACCGCCGGCGGCAACGACATTAACGCCAGATCAACAAGTTGTATATAATGCGGTTTTGCAGGAGTTGGCAAAGAACGGTGTTCATTATGTGTCGGTGAAAGGCACGAGCCAAGACAATGATTCCAATTATAAAAATGACGGGGCAAAGCAAAATGGAGGCATTGCCATCGGCGAAAAGGCAAAAAGTACCGATTCGAGTGACATTGCCATCGGTAGTGGAGCAAATTCTGCCGGCGGTTGGGGTATGGCAATTGGCGTAGATGCTAAAAATACGGCACAATTGGGTATGGCTATCGGCTATGCTACAAAGGTGGAGGCTGCACAGGGTCTGGCTCTGGGTGTGCAGGCAAAAGTAACGAATACTAGAGGAATCGGTATCGGTACGAATGCGAATGTATCCGGTGAGGATGGCATATCTTTCGGGTCGCAGGCAAGTGCATCGGGACAATATGCTCTCAGTATCGGTACGAATGCCGGTTCTTCCGCCAAGCGCGGGATAGCTGTCGGTACGAACAGTAGTGTGGTGGATACGGCTGCACGGGGCATTGCAATCGGTGACGGGGCGTATGTAGGGCCTGTTACGGAGGAACATAAAGGGACGGCTATGCCGAAACCCGGAGATGAGTGGAAGCCTGTTATGCCGTTCCAACCGACAGATGATGATACAAATCCGGCGGTGCATAACAAAACAGCACAAGAAAATTCGTTGGCTATCGGTATGCGTGCCGGTGCATTCGGTTATCAAAATGTGGCCATCGGGGCGGCGGCGGAAGCGCATGATACGAACAGTACCGCAGTGGGTGTAGCGGCGGTGGCAAGAGGGCATCACAGTACTGCTTTAGGGAAACAAGCCCGTACATACGGACAGGAAACGACATCTGTCGGTCATTGGGCGGATACACGGGATGAATTTGCTACGGCATTGGGGGCCAAAAGTATTGCCTTTAAAAAGGGATCAACCGCGTTAGGCAGTAATGCTCTGGCTTATGATGAAAACAGTGTAGCTATCGGTGCCAATTCCATTGCGAAAGAAGCAATGGACGGAAAGGCATTGTATACGAATGAAGAAGTAAAAGCGGCGGCCGGTATTGTATCGGTAGGGAATCCGGCCTATAAAGTAGGAGATACGACGGAGGTAAAAGCCAATTATCGTCGCATTGTCAATGTGGCAGGCGGTATTATGGATCATGATGCGGTGAACGTGGCACAATTGAAAGCGGTTGCAAATATGGTAACGAAGGGTGCCGTTCACTATATTTCGGTGAAAGGCGAGAGCCAAGACAACGATTCCAATTACAAAAATGACGGTGCCAAGGGTAAAGGTGCCGTAGCTATCGGCGAAAAAGCATTGGCAGCTAAAGGCGGTACCGTGTCTATCGGCAGAAATGCACAAATTTTAGGCAGCGGCGGTAATACTGACGGTGAAGGCAGTGTCGCCATCGGTGATAATACCTTAATTACGACGAACGGGCTGGATTTGGCGAGTATCGCTATCGGAAAGAATGCGAAGGTTTTGAACGGCAGCGGTAAACAGGAACGGGGCTTGAGCTTTACGCCGGATAATTTTGATAAACCCGGATTTTTGGGTAGCGGAAATACGTTGCCGAAAAATGCGGATAAAGTTCCCGGCGGTATCGCTATCGGTACGAATACGTATGCCCGTACGGGAAGTATTCAAATCGGTGCACATACCTTTGTCGGATACAAAATGGGCGGTATCGACATTACTGACAAGACGAATGATAGTGAGTCGAATATTGTCGGCATGACGACTATCGGTACGAATACATACAACAAGGGCGCCTTTGCCAATATGTACGGTGCCTATTCGGTGATTACCGGCGGTTTTACCGGTGAGGGCAGATTTAATAGCGTGACATACGGACCGCAAAACTTCGGCGCCAATGTGGTTGGTTCGTTGAACAGTATCCGTTCCAAAGGACATAGCGGTTCATCCGGTATTGCCAACAGTATTGTCGGTGTGGCAAATACGGTAGAAAACGCCAACGGTACCTTGGTGTACGGTGCCGGAAATAAGATTACCAATTCCGTTACTACGATTAGCGCTCCCAGTGGTCTTACGACATTGAATACATGGGAAGATACGGTAACGACATTACAAAAGTCGATTAAAGATTCCAACTCCGGCGGTGCCGTCCTGGCTATCGGCGGCGGAAACGTAGCGGATTATGTACGTCATTCACAATTGGTCGGCGTCAATAATACCGTGACCGGTACGGAAAATAAAGTCAGCGAATTTAATATGATAGATGGCTACAAAAATACAGTAACGAACGGCACGCACGTAACCATGATCGGTTCTGAAAATACGGCAACCGACAGCGAATCCACCGTGGTCATGGGTGACAAGCAAAAAGTGACCAAGGTCAAACACGGCGTATTGCTCGGTTCGCAAGATGCGGAAAAAGAAACGACCGTAGCCGATGTCGTTGCTATCGGTCATAATGCACATGTGCAAAAAGAAGGCGGCGTTGCCTTGGGCAGCGGTGCTATTGCTAAACGGGATAAAGGCGCTTTCGGTTACGATGTGGCAACGGGCAAAGTCCTTGACGAAGCGGGCGCGGCGGCAGCCCTTGGCAACAGTGCGGCACTTAAACCGTTGGCAGAAAAATATACTGCCGCTAAAGCCGCTTATGAGCAAGCGAAGCAAGCTGTTGACGCCAAACAGCAAGAAGTTGAGGCTATCGAAAAAGTATGCGGTAAGATGTGTATTGCCGGTGAAAATGCGGATAAGAAGACTCAGCTGAAACACGAATTAAATAAATTAAAAACAACTTTAACGGAGAAACAAAAGGCATACGAAGAATCACAAACCGCTATTAATAACAGCTTGTATACCTGGAAATCGACAGCTGCCGCCGTATCGGTCGGCGATGTGGAAAAGGGGATAACTCGCCAGATTACGGGAGTTGCAGCCGGTACGGAAGATACAGATGCGGTGAACGTAGCACAATTGAAGCGTGTGGCGGCAAAAATTAAGGATGTTGCCGACAATGCCGGCTCGAAAGTAGATATTAAAGGTGGTGATACAGGTATTACGGTAAAATCGGAGAAGGATAACAAAACAGGTGTTACTACGTATACGGTGGGATTGGGAAATACAATAAAAGCCGGAAATGTAACCATCAATGGAGAGGCGTCCGCCGATAATGGTAAAGACGGCAAGAGTACGATTACGGGACTTTCCAATACGACATGGGACGGCGCGAACATTGTCAGCGGTCGTGCCGCTACGGAAGACCAGTTGAAAGCAGCTGTGGAAAAGGTAGTAAGCGGATCGGCGAAACAAACGACGGTGACAAAAGGAACGAATATAGTCGTTACAGAAGGATCGAATACGGCCGGCGGCAAAGACTATACGGTTGCGTTGGACAAGAATCTCACCGGTTTGGAAAGTGCTACGTTTACTAAGACCGTTCAAAATGGTGATAAAGAAGAAACCACAAGCACCGTCATCAATGACCTGGGAACGACGGTTACGGATAAAGACGGCAATAAGACTGAAACGACCGCTGCCGGTATTACGATTACTACCAAAAAAGACGGTAAAGAAAATACTGTATCCTTGAAAAATGACGGCCTGCATAATGGCGATCATAAGATTTTAGGCGTGGCTGACGGACGTATTGCCGCCCAAAGTCGGGATGCGGTTAACGGCGGTCAGGTGTATCGGATGATGCGGGAAGCGGCGGCCGCAACGGACGGAAAAGTCGGAGCGGCGGCGGCAGGTTCGGCCGCTTTGGCAGCTTTGCATCCGCTGGATTTCGATCCCGATGCGAAATGGAATGTAGCCGCTTCGTACGGCACGTACGGGCATTATCAGGCGTATGCGTTGGGAGCGTATTATCGTCCGAGTGAAAGTTCCATGGTCAGTGTCGGCGGCACGATCGGTTCCGGTGCCGATGCGATGAATGTAGGGCTGAGTTTTAAAGTCGGTAAGGGCAATTTGAATCATATCAGCACGTTACGCATGGCTATGGCAAAAGAAATTCAGGAATTACAACGTAAAAATGAAGTGATGCGGAAACAAAATGAAGCAGCTAATGATCGTATTGCACAATTGGAACAACGATTGGCTGCCTTGGAGGCACGCTTGAAATAAGATCATGTATATGAAACCCATTCCTTTCTCTAGGAGATAGAGGGAGGAATGGGTTTTTGTTTTACCGTTCATTAGTGGGGGAATGCTTATATGTAATGGGTGATTAGTATGGTGTTAATTAGTACAATTTGGTTGACAAAGAAAACCAAATTAGGTTATAGTAAAATAAAGTATTTATACAATTTTCTTGACGATAAAATATATTTATCATTGTAATGATATAGCTAAAATGTAAAAAAATCAGGTACAACTCATGTAATTTTCAGGTTATACAGAGAATAAAAATAAATCGATGTTCGAATGAGTTTTGTGGTTGGGATACATATAAGGAGGTCATTATGAAACGAATCGGGAAAAAAGTAGCTATACTGCTTGCTGTGATGGCTTTAACAGGCGGGTATGTGCATACGGCGTCTATGACAGCACAAGTTACGGCGGCATCACCGGAGGAATTACAAAAAAGTGCATGGGAAAAACTATTGGCAAACAACGCAGGAGCGTTGACAGAAGAAGAAAAAAACTCACTTAATCAAGTCTTTAACAATATTAGTGCTTGGGACCAATATATCCGCTTATATTCTACGTATACACAAGTTATCGGTGGTGATAATCATGCCGTTGATAGTAACTCTATACAAGGACGAGCTGTATATGGCGGTAATCATCAATATACAAGGGATGCGGCCGCAACCTTAGGTCAGCAAGGGAATAACTTCGGTACGAATTCTGTTGTTGTAGGATATCAACCGTCGGCGTTCGGTGAAAACTCTATTGCTATGGGGACGGGGGCTACGACATTTCCTATTAAATACGGAGAGAATTTTGCCGGTTATGCTAATGCTATCGGTGCCGATGCTTGGTCAGGAGATATGGGGAACGCTTTTGGCGCCGGTGCGGTTGCGATGGGGCAAGGCAGTGTAGCTATCGGTACAATGGCAGTGGCAGGTTCACCGGATATACAAAAGTATATAAGTAGGAATAAATATGAATATCAACCTTATTTTGAGCAATTACAAAAAGCCTATCCTAATATTTTTGGGGAGACGCAGCCGAATGAGAGTGTGACAGAACGCAGCGAACGGATGGGGCAGCAAATATTTGCTGAATATAGTTCGTATTTCAAAAAGATAGGGATTCCTGATTTTGCGACCTTCAAAACGCGAGTATCCCAATGGGAATCGGTACTACAAAAATTGGGCTGGCATATGGCGCTATCAAAAGATGCTCGTCATCACGTGACGGCTTTGGGATTTGGGGCAACCGCTACGGCTACGGGGGGCGTGGCTTTGGGCGCATTTTCTGAAGCCGATCGCGGGACAGTAACTGAAAAAGCCCCGTTCAGTGAATTTGAATTAACCAATCAAAATACGTTGGGGGCTGTATCTGTCGGGAATAAAACATTCCTGCGACAACTTATTAATGTGGCTGACGGAACAGAAGCTACGGATGCGGTCAATTTGCGTCAGCTACAAGGCCTGGAAACAAAGTTGAAAGATGCCAGCGGCAGCGTGCATTATTTCTCGGTCAATCCGGATAATAACAAACGGACGAAACCGGCAAAAGGTAGCGACAATTCGAAAAATGACGGCGCCTATGGAGAAAATAGCGTTGCAATCGGTGCATTTGCGGAAGCGGCAGATAAAAATACGTTGGCTTTAGGTTGGAGTGTTAAAGCTTTGGGACAAGATTCTTTGGCATTAGGTACCATGGTATACAGCTATGGTCTTAACTCCAATGCGGTAGGCAATCAAGCCGCTGCATTAGGAGAGGAATCCTCCGCTTTCGGTAATCAGGCAAAAGCGATGGATATGGGTACAACAGCGTTAGGAAATAACGCCATGGCTATCCAGAACGGTTCCACAGCGGTAGGATATCAATCGTTATCTGCCGTTAGCAGTACTTCTATGGGTACAAACAGTTATGCTTTGGGACAGGCATCGCTTGCTTTGGGACAACGATCATATATAGGTGACACTACATTCAGAGATACCTATACGAAGTATAACGAAGAAAAAGGAAATGACAATAACATACCCGGCTATTATATTAGTGATTTGATAAAGAAAAACGATCCGAAAATTGCAAAATATAAGGAACAATTCAAGAATCAGTTACAAGGGTTGGACGGTCATAATCAAGAGGCTGTACTAAGATACTTGATTATTGCGGACTTGAATAAGAGCGTACAATTCGCTACGGCAGTAGGCAATCATTCCACTGTGGGAGCAAGTCAAGGTACGGCATTGGGATTTTACTCTACTGTTACCGGAGCATACGGTACAGCTTTAGGGTACAATTCGATAGCAACCGCTTATGGAGCTATGGCATCAGGAGCATATGCGAAAGCAAATACTGTCGGCAGTGTGGCGATAGGTTTCCAATCGAAAGTAAATAATTACGGTGGAGTAGCTATAGGTTCCGAAGCTACGGTAGGCAAGAACGGCGGTGTAGCATTAGGAAACAAGTCGACTGCCGATAGAGGAAGCGGAGCTGTCGGATATGTTTTTGGTGCGGATAATTCTACACTGACCAAGGCTTTGGAAGCACCGGGCAACAAGGCACGTTTTGACGAATTAAAAATGAAAATTAAGGATGAAGATGTTAGTGCATATAATGCATTAGTTATGACTTTTAAAAATGCCGCAAAAGATTCTCCTGAAAAGGAAAAAGCTAAACAAGAAATAGAAAAATGGAAAGCGGCACATCCTGATTTTCTTAAAAATGTAAAAGCTCGTAAAGCTTTCGAAAATGCATGGCAGTCAACCTATGAAGCCGTATCGGTCGGTGACGTGGAAAAAGGCATAACCCGTCAGATTACGGGAGTAGCCGCCGGAAGTGAAGATACCGATGCGGTAAACGTGGCGCAGCTTAAGGCGGCCAATAGTAAGATTGAAAATAATATAAAGAGTATTACAAATCTCACTACAAAAGTAGAAAAAGGCGGGATTAAATATTTCTCTGTCAATCCGAAGACGGAGAATTTGCCAACGGCGAATATTTCATCAGATAATTCAGCTAACGACGGTGCTACGGGGATGGAAACCATGGCAATCGGTAAAGGAGCTCGTGCGGCAGGCCAGCAAAGTATAGTTATCGGTCAGGATGCAGTATCGGAACACCATGGCGGCAGTATAGTTATCGGTCAGAATGCCAAGGCATCGGGGGATAGAGAATGGCATGGCGTAGTTGTCGGCAGTCGTGCCGAGGTTACCGGCGGCAGTGGTGTCGCTTTGGGAAATGATTCAAAAGTAACGGCCAGTGGTGGCATTGCTTTAGGTTTCGGTTCTTTAGCGGATAGAGAATGGAATGTATTGGGATATACGCCGGATCGGAATGCAAATTCTTTGCAAGACAGGTTAGCCGGTACGGAATATGACGAGTTGGTAAAGAAATTAGCCCCTTTGATTACTGAGCATAATCAATTGGTTGATGATTTCAATCATGAAAATAATCCGATAAAGAAGAAAGAAAAACACGAAAAATATGAAGCATGGAAAGCAGCACATCCGGATTATGATGCTGATGTAAAAAAACGAGATATGCTTAAGTCTGCATGGAAATCAGGTAGCGGTGCCGTTTCTGTGGGAAATTCGGCGCTAAAAGCTACTCGGCAGATTATCGGAGTTGCAGCAGGTAGTGAAGATACGGATGCAGTCAACGTAGCTCAACTCAAAGCGTTGAACAAGAAAGTAGATACAAATACAGAAACAATTAATAATTTAAATTTAAAAGTCGGTAAAGGTGGCGTGCATTATTTTTCCGTGAAAGCGGATGACAGCGGAAGACCTGCCGGAACAAATTATGATAATGACGGAGCAACAGGAGATTTTGCAATAGCGGCCGGTTATTCATCGGTAGCAGCAGGAACAAGTTCTATTGCGGTAGGTGCTCAAGCAAAATCTCCCGGTAATTGGGGTGTGGCAGTAGGTTATAAAGCAAGTGCAAATAATATATCAGATATAGCAATGGGTATTAACGCAGAATCGAGCGGCAGCTGGGGAGTCGCTATTGGCGGAAATTCTCAGGCAAAAGGTGCATCAGGGATAGCTTTGGGTCAGCAGGCAAGGGCGGAAAGCCAGTCAGGTATAGCGATTGGCGTTCAATCGGAAGCTACCGGAATTTGGGGAATTGCTATTGGGCAAAATGCAAAAGCTCAGGCAAGTACATCTGTAGCTATAGCGTGTAGAGCGGAAGCTCAAAATGAAAATTCAGTGGCTATCGGTAATTTTGCGAAGGCTATAGGTGCTACTTCTACCGTTATAGGGGCACAGGCAACCGCAAGTGGAACTTGGGGTACAAGCGTTGGTTTTTTTGCAGAGGCAAATAGTGAAAACGGAACGGCTATCGGTGTAAATAGTAAAGCTAGAGCTAAAAAAGGTATTGCTTTGGGAGCATACTCGGTAGCAGATAGAGAAGGCAGACGTATCGGATATTCCTTGGGTGGAGATAACAGCACAATTGATAACGTACTGGAATCGGTAGGATTAACAGAAAAATATAATCAGCTTGAATCCGTTGTAAATCCCTTGAAAGATGAATATAAGAGTTTAGTTGGAGCTTTCCAAAAAGCCGCAGGCGGATCTGCAGAGAAAGCGGCAGCTAAAGAAAAATTGGACAAGTGGAAAATGGAGCATCCGGATTTCATGTCTGCAATTACAGAAATGAAAAAAATATTAACTGCATGGAAGTCTAACAGCGGAGCACTTTCTATAGGAAATGAAGAGTATGGCATAACACGTCAGATTACCGGAGTAGCCGCCGGAAGTGAAGACACCGATGCGGTAAACGTTGCACAACTGAAAGCGTTGGCTATGTTACCGATGAATATGTACTTCGGCGGAAAAGTGGAAAACAATATATACACACCGGGGAAAGAAAATTGGCGTATGCCGCTTAACGAATTCCGTATGGATTTCGGTGACGGGTTGAAGGCAACACAAGTAGAAAAAGACGGTAAGAAATACACACTCATCACCCTTGACAAAGAAAGTCTTAAAGGGGATCCAGCTTTCAAAGGCGATAAAGGAGAAAGCGGACAAGCGGGTAAAGACGGCGAAAAAGGTAAAGATGGTGTGAACGGTACAAATGGTACTGACGGTAAAAATGGAACAAACGGAAAGTCTGCTTATGAAATTTGGAGAGATCATGAAGAAAACGGAACTCAACCGAATAAAGATAAGAGTGAACAAGAGTTTCTTGACTCGTTAAAAGGTAAGGACGGTAAAGACGGTACGGGTGCAGATATTGACATTCAGGGGAATGATACGGGGATTGTTGTCGTAGATAAAAAGACGGATACGGCTGGCAAAACGAAATATACCCTTGGTTTAGGCACAAAAATTAAAGCCGGCGAAGTGACGATTGACGGTACGAAAGATAAGGAAAATGTTGTTGTAGGCGATGTGAAGATAAATGGCGAAAAAGGGCATGGCACGGTGACGGGTCTTTCCAATACGACGTGGGATGAAAAACATGTTGTATCAGGTAGAGCCGCTACGGAAGATCAACTCCAGGCGGTTTCCCAAAAGAACCGGCAAGCTATCTCGGAATTAGGCACTCAGCTGGAACGCGGTACGGCATCAGCGGCGGCACTGGCTGCTTTGCATCCGCAGGAATTCGATCCCGCCGATAAATGGGATTTTGCTGTGGGATATAGTAATTATCGTAGTGCCAACACCTTCGCTTTTGGCGGGTTCTATCGACCGAATGAACGCACCCTTGTTTCCCTTGGCGGTACCTTCGGGGGTGAAAACATTGTCAATGTAGGTCTGTCCTTCAAAACGGGTAAAGGATCGGACGGTATCAGCACGTCACGCGTTGCAATGGCACGGGAAATACAGGCACTGAAAGAAAAAGATGCGGCAAAAGATCGGATAATGCAGGAGCTGTTACAAGTACAAAAGAAAAAGGAAGCAGAAATACAAGCCTTAAAAGAAAAAGATGGACAACGAGAAGAGCAAATACGTCATTTGACAGCGATGGTTATGGAACTCAAGAAATAGCAAAAGATTAAAAAACAGGTTCGACATTGCGTTGAACCTGTTTTTTTATGGCTATAAAGAGAGAAGTATCCGGTAGGTGTGAATTTGGTACTTGCAACTTGATTTAGAATAGATAATACATTTATTGTTCATTTGTGTTGTACCGGTTTAGGTCTATTACTTTTTATGTTTTTAGTTATTTTGAGAATGCTGATGGATAACAGGTTGTTACCATGGGCGTGATAAAAAGCTTATTACACATACGTTTACTTCTACCGTTAATTCTCTCGGAATTGCGACTCTCGCCGTGTGCGGAGAAGGTTCTTGTGTTTAGTGATATTTCCACCCAAATAGCGATAAAAATACTCAATGAATTGACAGGGGAATGAAGATATGATGTATATTTTGAAAATAGGATGAAAATGATAGAAATAATACTACGATGATTTCTTGAGAATAAATAATTATTTGTATGATAAAATTTTTCAAAATATGAGCAAAACTAAGGACATCTTGATTGATAATTTATATACAGTGTATAATTTATAATGAAAAAATTAATACAGATGTTGGTAGGTATAGCAATAGAAGGGGAGAGAAAAGATATGAATAAAATATTTAAAGTCATTTGGAGTGAAACGAAACATGCCTATTGTGTAGTGTCGGAAATTGTGCACACACACAGTCGTGCTTCGACACGTCGTACTAAAGCGGCATTGGTGGCTGTTTTGATATTGACTTCTTCGGCATTAGGACAAGGAGTACAAGCAGATGGGACCAATTCCTATTCATGGGGAAGTGGATCAGAAGCAACAGGGGACCAGTCCGTAGCAGCAGGAGATAGTGCCAAAGCACTAGGGGAAGGTTCCACGGCAGTAGGACAAGGAGCACAAGCAAAAGAGCGATTTTCTACGGCATTAGGACAAAATGCACACGCAGAAAAAGAATTTTCCACGGCATTAGGAGTTAGTGCACAAGCAAAAGGGGCCTGGTCCACGGCATTAGGACAAAATGCAATAGCAGAAAAAGACTATTCTACGGCATTAGGATATTATGCACAAGCACAAGGGGACGCTTCCACGGCAGTAGGAGATGGAGCACAAGCACCAGGGCTCAAGTCCACGGCATTAGGAGCACAAGCACAAGCACAAAGTAACTATTCCATGGCATTAGGATATAAAGCAAACGCACAAGGGGACCAGTCCACGGCATTAGGAAAGGAAGCACAAGCACAAGGGGACCTGTCCATTGCAGTAGGACAAGGAGCAATAGCAAATGGGATATATTCCATTGCATTAGGAAAAGAAGCACAAACAAAATGTGGTTTTTCTGTAGCAGTAGGAGGCGGAGCACAAGCAAATGGGAACCAGTCCATAGCATTAGGATATCTAGCAACAGCAGAAAAAGACTATGCTGTGGCATTAGGAAATCAAGCAAAAGCACAAGGGCAATCTTCCATAGCATTAGGAGATGACGTACACGCAGAAAAAGACCATTCCGTGGCATTAGGATGGAGAGCACAAGCACAAGGTAACTATTCCATGGCATTAGGACATCAAGCACAAGCCTGGTTAGAGGGAAGCGTTGCTTTGGGCAGCGGCTCTGTTGCTTCGATAGATAAAGGAGTAAAAGGATATGATCCGTTTACGGGAAAAGCAAGCACGGAAACCTCTGTCGTTTGGCAAGCGACACGAGCGGCATTTTCTGTCGGAAGTACCAGCGATATAAATTATTTAATAACCCGTCAGATTACGGGAGTTGCCGCCGGTACACAAGACACCGATGCGGTCAACGTGGCACAGCTGAAAGCATTGAATACGAAAGTAGATAAAGGTGCAGTACACTACTTCTCCGTCAAAAGCACGGAGAAAGGTGAAAATTCGAACCGGGATAATGACGGCGCGACAGGAGAAGATGCGGTAGCCATAGGAGTCGGAGCCCAAGCAAAAGGGGGCGCTTCCACGGCATTAGGACTTGGAGTAATAGCAGAAAAAGACTCTTCCACGGCAGTAGGATGTAGTGCCTATGCACAAGGTGAATTTTCCACGGCATTAGGATATAAAGCAAACGCACAAGGGAACTTTTCCATGGCATTAGGACAAGAAGCACAAGCACTAGAGGTCTCTTCCACGGCATTAGGAAGTGGAGCAAAAGCACTGCTAGATGGAAGCGTTGCTTTGGGCTTCGGCTCTATTGCTTCGATAGGTAAAGGAGTAGTCGGATATGATCCGTTTGCCGGAAAAGCAAGCACGGAAAACTCTGCCATTTGGAAAGCGACACAAGCGGCACTTTCTGTAGGAAGTACCGTAGATGGAAATAATTTAATAACCCGTCAGATTACGGGAGTTGCCGCAGGTAGCGAAGACACCGATGCGGTCAACGTGGCACAGCTGAAAGCATTGAATGCTAAAGTAGATAAAGGTGCAGTACACTATTTCTCGGTGAATAGTAGTAAACCTGCAAATCCTGCCGGGACCAACTGGGATAATGACGGAGCGACAGGAGATGGTGCGGTAGCCATAGGAAATGGAGCACAAGCACAAGGGAACTCTTCCACGGCATTAGGACATCAAGCAACCGCAGAAGGGGACTATTCCACGGCATTAGGATATGGAGCACAAGCACCAGGGGAATCTTCCACGGCATTAGGACGTGAAGCACAAGCACAAGAGCGCTTTTCTATGGCATTAGGACGTGAAGCACAAGCACTAGGGGAATCTTCCACGGCATTAGGACGTAAAGCACAAGCTCTGGTAGAGGGAAGCGTAGCTTTGGGTGAAGGAACGGTAGCCGTCAGAAAAGAAGGAACAGTTGGCTATATAGCACTTGGAGGCAGTGCCACCTTTGAAGATGCCTTGAAAACTCTGAATAAAAAAGAAGACTATGATAAATGGAAAAACAAAGTCACTAATGAATTAAAAACGAAATATGACAAATTAACACAAGCGTGTTTTAACGCAGACCCTACTGACCAAATTGATAAGAAGTCCGCTCTTAACAAATGGAAAGGAGAGCATAAAGACTTCGTAGATGCTCTGGAAAAGAAGAGCAAACTGGAAGCGACATGGAAAGCCACTAAAGCGGCTGTCAGCGTAGGTGCGGACGGTCTGGACGAAGTAGGAAACAGAATTATTGAAAGCCGACAGATTACCAATGTGGCAGCAGGTACAAAAGACACCGATGCGGTCAATGTGGCACAACTGAAAGTGTTGAACGGTAAAGTAGATACACTCGGCACAAAGATAGAAGATGTCAAGAAAATAGCGGACGGTAATAAAATTCATTACTTCTCCGTCAACAACACGGATACTAGTGCAGGTTCGAACTGGGATAATGACGGAGCGACAAGAGAAGATGCGGTAGCCATAGGACATAGTGTAATATCAGATGGGTTCTCTTCCACGGCATTAGGAGGTGGAGCAAGAGCAACAAAAGATTATTCCACGGCATTAGGACATAGAGCAGACGCACTAGGGGTCTCTTCCGTGGCATTAGGAAGTGGAGCAAGCGCAGAAGGGTTCTCTTCCACGGCATTAGGAAATGACGCAAAAGCACTATGGGCCTATTCCACGGCATTAGGATATAAAGCAGAAGCCCGGGTAGATGGAAGCGTTGCTTTGGGTAGCGACTCTATTGCTTCGATAGATAAAGGAGTATTTGGATATGATCCGTCTACCGGAAAAGCAAGCACGGAAACCTCTGCCATTTGGAAAGCGACACGAGCGGCATTTTCTGTCGGAAGTACTGTAGATGGAAATAATTTAATAACCCGTCAGATTACGGGAGTTGCCGCAGGTACACAAGATACCGATGCGGTCAACGTGGCACAGCTCAAAGCATTGGAAAAGAAATTGATTAAAGTCCTCCCGGAAGTTGTGGGCGATCAAAAGACGGGTGTAGTTGTAGAAAAGAATCTGAAAGAAAATACATCGATACCGTCAACGAGCGAAACGGCACCGCCAACAGGCGGCGTAACGACATCGTTAACGAGCAGAACGACACCGCCAACGGGTGTAACGACACCGCCAACGGGGGTAACGACACCGCCAACGAGCGAAACGGCACCGCCAACGAGTGTAACGGCACAGCCAACGGGTGTAACGACAACGACAACTGCTCCGACAGATGAAAGCAAGACCGTTTATAAAGTAAAACTCGACAAGAAAGTTGATGTGGGAAATATTTCTATAGACGGTAATGAAAATAAAGAAACAATTACAATCGGTAAAGGCGACAACCATGTTATTGTAAATAACACCGGACTTACCATTGCAAACGGTCCTTCCGTTACAAAGAGCGGTATCAATGCAAATAAAAATAAAATTACTAATGTAGGAGACGGAACGATATCCGAAGACAGTACTGAGGCAGTGAATGGTAAACAGCTTTACGGCGTGGAACAGGATGTCAAGCGGAACACGAAAACCATCGACAACCTGCAAAATAATATGTACGATATGGGAATGAAAGTGGGCGAATTGGACACCAGAGTCAATAAAGTCGGCGCAGGCGCCGCTGCTCTCGCCGCTCTTCACCCGCAAGAGTTTGAGCCGGAAGATAAATGGGGTATTGCCGCAGGCGTAGGCAACTACAAAAATGCCACCGCCGCCGCAGTGGGACTTTTCTATCGTCCTAACGAAAGAACCCTGCTGAATCTGGGCTGGACGATGGGTGATTCCAGAAACATGGTGAATGCCGGCGTTTCCGTAAAACTGGGAAGCGGCAGTACCTATGCGGGATTTTCCAAAGTACAAATGGCAAACCGTTTGACGCAGCAGGAAGAAAAAATAACGGCACAAGAACAAGAAATCAAAGAACTGCGTGAAAGAGAAGAACAAAGAGAAAAACAGATGCAAGAGATTCTGAGCAAGCTGAAAATGATGGAAAAGACAAAAGCATAAGGAATCAACAAGAAAGAACGGTCTCATCAAAGAGATCGTTCTTTTTTGTTGTCAACACAAAGTTGCCCCATACCAATAGGAGAAAAAGCAATTTCTTATAGAATGACAGATACACAAGGCATTCCTTTTATAGTCAAAACAAAATGAAGAAATGACGCATATAAAAAAGCCGTCCCCGTCGGGGTGATGATAGACGAAAGAATATAAACTTCTGCCCTGTGTATGCAGGCTTGCCACCGGATTCGAAAAAAGCAACGGTTACAAATGAAAGTATAGTTTTTATATACATCTGCATGTATACGCTTTCTTTGATGTCGCCATTTTTTGAGGTATGACCAAAAAGCATGAATATTAGAAAAAAACGATATAAACGACAAAGCTGTGAAAGGAAAACAGAGGACGGGAAAGGAAAAACGATAACCGCAGAGAAAAATCGGGGGGGGAGACAATAAATGAAGATAACAAGAGATAAAACCCGTAAAATGACCTGTAATTGTCTTATAAAAGAACCGGAACGTAAGAAAATGAAAAGAAATTAAGAAAATTTTATTATAAATTAGTGTAATATATTTGCAGATACAATTTGAGAGTAGTAAAATTAATAATTGGTAAATTTGATCGCAGATACGGAATATTTCTTTCACACGGGATATTTCATTTTTTTTGTTAAAGGAGAGGGTTTTATGAACAAAATCTATAAACTGGTCTGGAGCAAAGTAAGAAACACTTGGGTGGTGGTTTCTGAAATTGCCAAAGGACACGGGAAAAGCTCTTCGCCGGAAAGAAACGGAAAACGTCTGAAATCGTTAGTTGTCATGGCACTCCTCGGGTGCTTCGTGACAGCAGGTGGTGCGGTAGCCATAGCAAACGGGAAAGAGTCCACGGTATATGGGGGGGGAGTCGCATCAGGGCTACAGTCCGTAGCAATAGGAGCTAAATCAAAAGCAGAAAAACAATTTTCCACGGCAGTAGGATATCAAGCAGACGCAAAAGAAGACGATTCCACGGCATATGGATATAAAGCAAAAGCAACGGGGCTATCTTCTACGGCATTAGGAAATGGAGCGGAAGCAAAAGAGAAATGGTCCACGGCAGTAGGAAGTTTAGCACACGCATATGAGGTCTATTCCACGGCAGTAGGACAAGGAGCACAAGCAACAGGGCAAGATTCCACGGCAGTAGGAAGTGTAGCAGAAGCAACAGGGCGCGATTCCACGGCATTAGGACAATATGCAATAGCACAAGGGGCCTCTTCCATGGCATTAGGACAAGGAGCAAAATCCACGGTAGAGGGAAGCGTTGCTTTGGGTGAAGGAACAGTAGCCGGCAGAGAAGCAGGAAAAGTCGGCTATATAGCATCTGCCGGTGATATGACCTTTGATGCTGTACTGAAAACGCTGGGCAAAAAAGCGGACTATGATACCTGGACAACAACAAACAAGTCATTAATTGAGAAATATAATGAGTTGACAAAGGCATATTTAAAGGCAGATGAACGTGATAAAGCTGCTAAGAAGAAAGCGCTTGATGATCTTAATGAATGGAAACAAAAGAATGGGAACTTCATAGACGCATTGATGAAGAACGAAAAACTGGAAGCGACATGGAAAGCCAGTAGAGGGGCAGTCAGTGTAGGCGGAGAAAGCGAGGACGAAGCAGGGAACAAAATTATTGCAACCCGCCAGATTACCAATGTAGCTGCCGGAAGTGAAGACACGGATGCGGTCAACGTGGCACAGCTGAAAGCATTGAATGACAAAGTAGATAAAGGTTCAGTACACTATTTCTCCGTCAACAGCACGGATAAAGGTGCAGATTCGAACTGGAAGAATGACGGAGCGACAGGAGATGGTGCGGTAGCCATAGGAGTTAGAGCACAAGCAAAAGAGGACTATTCCACGGCATTGGGAAATGACGCAAAAGCACTAAAGTACGGTTCCATGGCATTAGGATATAACGCACAAGCACAAGGGGGCGCTTCCATTGCATTAGGATATGAAGCATACGCAAAAGAGACCGCTTCCACGGCATTAGGGGATAACGCAAAAGCACTAGGGGATTATTCCACGGCAGTAGGAACTGGAGCACAAGCCCCGGTAGATGGAAGCGTTGCTTTGGGTGAAGGAACAGTAGCCGGCAGAGAAGCAGGAACAGTCGGATATTTGGCATCTGCCGGTGTTACGACCTTTGATGATGTACTGACAGCACTGGGTAAAAAAACGGAATATGCTAAATGGGAAGCAACAATTGATGCATCAATTGCGGAATATAACATGTTAGCAGAAGAATATTTTCACGCAGTTGGGGATAGTGACAAAGCTGCTGCGAAGGACGAACTTGATAAATGGAAAAGACAGCATCCGGAATTCGTAAATGCTCTGGAAGAGAAGAGCAAACTGGAAGCGACATGGAAAGCCACCAAAGCGGCTGTCAGCGTAGGCAGAGACAGTACGAACGAAAACGGAGATAGAATTAGCCGACAGATTACCAATGTAGCTGCAGGAACACAAGATACTGACGCAGTCAACGTGGCACAGCTCAAAGCTTTGAATACGAAAGTAGATAAAGGTGCAGTACACTACTTCTCCGTCAACAGCACGGATAAAGGTGCAGGTTCGAACTGGAAGAATGACGGAGCGACAGGAAAAGATGCGGTAGCCATAGGATATAACGCACAAGCACAAGGGGCCTCTTCCGTGGCATTAGGACATGGAGCACAAGCACAAGGGCCCGTTTCCACGGCATTAGGACATGGAGCACAAGCACAAGGGTACGTTTCCACGGCATTAGGATATAACGCACAAGCAACAGGGGGCTCTTCCGTGGCATTAGGACATGGAGCACAAGCACAAGGGGCCTCTTCCGTGGCATTAGGATATGGAGCACAAGCCCCGGTAGATGGAAGCGTTGCTTTGGGTAAAGGAACAGTAGCCGTCAGAAAAGAAGGAACAGTCGGCTATTTGGAATCTGCCGGTGGTACGACCTTTGATGATGTACTGAATGCACTGGGCAAAAAAACGGAATATAATAACTGGAAAAATAAAATCGATGAATCAAAAGCGGAATATAACAGATTAACAAACGCATATTTTAACGCAAGTGAAAGTGGCAAAGCTGCTGCGAAGACCGCTCTTGAAACATGGAAAGTAAATCATAAAGAATTCTTAGATGCTTTGGAAAAGAAGAGCAAACTGGAAGCGACATGGAAAGCCACCAAAGCGGCTGTCAGCGTAGGCAGAGACAGTTCGGACGAAGCAGGAAATAGAATTATTGAAAGCCGACAGATTACCAATGTAGCTGCAGGAACACAAGATACTGACGCAGTCAACGTAGCACAGTTGAAAGCACTGGACAATAAAGTAACGGATAAACTGAAAACCGCAGGCGGAGTACACTATTTCTCGGTGAAATCCGGTAAACCTGAAAATCCTGACGGAACCAACTGGAATAATGACGGCGCGGCAGGAGACGATGCGGTAGCCATAGGAAATGGAGCACAAGCACAAGGGGCTTCTTCCACGGCATTAGGAGCTGTAGCACAAGCACAAGGTGAATATTCCATGGCATTAGGAGCTGTAGCAATAGCACAAGGTAACTATTCCATGGCATTAGGACGTAAAGCAAACGCACAAGGGAACCTTTCCATGGCATTAGGAGATGGAGCAATAGCAGCAAAAGACTATTCCACGGCATTGGGAAATGGAGCACAAGCACAAGAGAACTCTTCTATGGCATTAGGATATGGCGCAATAGCCCGGGTAGAGGGAAGCGTTGCGTTGGGCATCGGCTCTATTGCTTCAATAGATAAAGGAGTATTCGGATATGATCCGTTTACCGGAAAAGCAAGCACGGAAAACTCTGCCATTTGGAAAGCGACACACGCGGCATTTTCTGTAGGAAGTACTGAAGATGAACATAAATTAATAACTCGTCAGATTACGGGCGTGGCCGCCGGCAGTGAAGACACCGATGTGGTCAACGTGGCACAGCTCAAAGTATTGAATACGAAAGTGGACAAAGTAGCTGCAAACAGTACCGCTTATACGGTTGAAACAAAAGAAAATAACGATAATACTACCACCGTCACCATTAAAAGCAATAAAGCCGGTGATAAAGGTACAACCGTAACGGTAGCCACCAAAGATATTCATATTACAAGCGGAACGTACGATAAAAACACAAAGAAACTTACATTTACAACGAATACGAATACTACATTCGATGTAGATATGAATGACGTAATACATGCGGCGGCGGAAGGCAGCGTGCATTACTTGTCAGTGAACAGTTCCGAACAAGGAGCAGGATCCAACTATAAGAATGACGGTGCGGTCGGTGAAAATTCGATAGCTATCGGTGTGTATGCTAAGGCGGATAGTGTTGGCGGCGTGGCTTTGGGCCGAAATTCTACAGCAAAACGTGCAGGCGGTTTATTCGGCTATAATCCGAAAAACGGAGCCGCCTTTGTAGATGGTAAAGCCGTAGCGGAATATCTTGGTAAGACTACGGAATATGACGCTTTGCAAACGGAAATGACCGCAAAGAAAACAGCTGTTGAAGAGGCAAAAGCAGCCTTAAAAGATAACCCTACAGATACAACTAAGAAAGAAAATTTAAATAAGGCATATCAAGCTTTAGAAGAAGTGCAACAGAAAGAGAATCTTCTTCTCGGGGCGTATCGTTCGGCTAGTGGCTATGGTGCTTTTTCCGTAGGTAATGAAGAAACCGGAATGACAAGACAGATTACGGGAGTTGCCGCCGGTACAAAGGACACTGATGCGGTCAACGTGGCACAGCTGAAAGTATTGAATACGAAAGTGGATAAAGTAGCGGCAAACAGTACCGCTTATACGGTTGAAACAAAAGAAAATAACGATAATACGACCACCGTCACTATTAAAAGCAATAAAGCCGGTGATAAAGGTACAACCGTAACGGTAGCCACCAAAGATATTCATATTACAAGCGGAACGTACGATAAAAACACAAAGAAACTTACATTTACAACGAATACGAATACTACCTTCGATGTAGATATGAATGACGTAATACATGCGGCGGCGGAAGGCAGCGTGCATTACTTGTCGGTGAACAGTTCGGAAACCGGTGAAGGTTCCAACTATAAGAATGACGGTGCGGTCGGTAAAAATTCGATGGCTATCGGTGCGTATGCTATGGCGGATAGTGTTGGTGGTGTGGCCTTGGGCAGAGATTCTACAGCAAAACGTGAAGGCGGTTTATTCGGTTATAATCCGAAAAACGGAGCAGCCTTTGTAGACGGTACAGCCGTAGCGGAATATCTCGGTAAGACTACGGAATATGACGCTTTGCAAACGGAAATGACCGCAAAGAAAAAGGCTGTTGAAGAGGCAAAAAAAGCCTTAAAAGAAAACGCTGCAGATACAACTAAGAAAGAAGATTTAAATAAGGCATATCAAGCTTTAGAAGCAGTGCAACAGAAAGAGAATCTTCTTCTCGGGGCGTATCGTTCGGCAAGTGGCTATGGTGCTTTTTCCGTAGGTAATGAAGAAAAAGGTATCACCCGTCAGATTACGGGAGTTGCCGCCGGTACAAAGGACACGGATGCGGTCAACGTGGCACAGCTCAAAGTATTGAATACGAAAGTGGACAAAGTAGCTGCAAACAGTACCGCTTATACGGTTGAAACAAAAGAAAATAACGATAATACTACCACCGTCACCATTAAAAGCAATAAAGCCGGTGATAAAGGTACAACCGTAACGGTAGCCACCAAAGATATTCATATTACAAGCGGAACGTACGATAAAAACACAAAGAAACTTACCTTTACAACGAATACGAATACTACTTTCGACGTAGATATGAATGACGTAATAAATGCGGCGGCGGAAGGTAGCGTGCATTACTTGTCGGTGAAGAGTTCGGAAACCGGTGAAGGTTCCAACTATAAGAATGACGGTGCGAAAGCAAAAGGCAGTATCGTACTGGGTGTACGCTCCTCGTCGGAAGGTATCAACGGTGTGGTTGTCGGCAATGACAACAAACTGACCGGTATAAAAAATAATCAAAATAATAGTGTTGTTATCGGTACCGGATTGAATGTAGACGGTGTACATAACATTGTTGTCGGTACCAACTATGAAAATTACGATCAAAAAGAGACGAAGGTAAAAGGTGAACATAATACCGTTATCGGTAACGGAAATTTAGTCGGATATACGGCTGTCAAAGATCCCAATGATGATAGAAAATGGATATATACCGCGGGAGACGGAAGCGATCAAAATGTAGTTGTCGGCATGTGCAATACGGCAAACGGCGGCAGTATCGCAGTAGGTAGCGATCTGGAAGTGGAAGATCGAGGACGTGCTTTCGGTAGCGGTAATAAGATTATCGGCAGTGATAACAGAGGCGGTCAATGGGGCTTGGCACTAGGTAGTAATAATACCGTTAAAGGTGAAAAGGCTGTCAGTGTAGGTACCGGAACGAATGCCTTCGGAGATTGGACAGTTGCTATCGGTTCGGAAGCTAAAACGCATGCAACGAACAGTATAGCCATGGGATACCAGGCGGAAACGGTAAATGGTTGGTCTGCGGCAATCGGCAGCGAAGCCAAAACGACAGGAACGGCAAGCACCGCCGTGGGCGGTTTGAGTGCTTCGGCAACGGTAGATTACGGTGCGGCCTTCGGTTCTTTTAGTGTGGCGCAAAGAGCAAGCGGTGTAGCAGGATACTTGGCAAACGGACAGACCGGTTCAGCATGGAAATCCAATTTGGGAGCCTTTTCCGTCGGCAATGATGTGAAAGGGTTTTCACGTCAGATTACGGGAGTAGCTGCCGGAAGTGAAGACACGGATGCAGTCAACGTGGCACAGCTGAAAGCCTTGGAAAAGAAATTGATTAAAGTCCTCCCGGAAGTTGTGGGCGATCAAAAGACGGGTGTAGTTGTAGAAAAGAATCCGAAAGAAAATACATCGACACCGTCAACAGGCGGAACGACACCTGCTCCGGCAGCTGAAAACAAGACTGTTTATAAAGTAAAACTCGACAAGAAAATTGATGTGGGACATATTTCTATAGATGGTACTGAAAATAAAGAAAAGGCTTCTATCGGCGATGTGCAGATCAATGGCGAAAAAGGGAAAGGTACGGTGACGGGTCTTTCCAATAAAACGTGGGATGAAAAACATGTTGTATCAGGTAGAGCCGCTACGGAAGATCAACTTCAGGCGGTTTCCCAAAAGAACCGGCAAGCTATCTCGGAATTAGGCACCCGGATGGAACGCGGTACGGCATCAGCGGCGGCACTGGCTGCTTTGCATCCGCAGGAATTCGATCCCGCCGATAAATGGGATTTTGCTGTGGGATATAGTAATTATCGTAGTGCCAACACCTTTGCTTTTGGCGGGTTCTATCGACCGAATGAACGCACCCTTGTTTCCCTCGGCGGTACCTTCGGTGGCGAAAACATCGTCAATGTAGGTCTGTCCTTCAAAACGGGCAAAGGGTCGGACGGTATCAGCACGTCACGCATTGCAATGGCACGGGAAATACAGGCGCTGAAGTTGCAAAACAAACAGCAAGAAGAAAAAAGTCAACAACTGAAACAAGATAATCAGGCTATACGCAAGGAAAATCAAGAAATGAAAAAAGAAGTAGAATGGTTGAAAAGACAAGTGGCTAAGTTGCTGACTAAATAAGATATATGTAAAAAGAAAATGCCCTTTTGCGTAAATAGGTGAAAGGGTATTTCTTTTTCTCTTTTGTTGATATAAGCAGAGAAACAAAAAAGAGATATCGAATAATATTGATATCTCTTTTTTTTTGTGGTTTCTGTGGGTGTTTATGGGGCAAGAAAATGATTCATCTTTAGTTTGAAGATAGTTTATTTGTGATGTTGGTAATATCCATAACCGATGGAACGGTTCCTTTAGTTGTTGCGAGCATAAGCACCGGGAGGTAAGCTTGCGAAGGCGGATGTTGAGGTAGTAATTGTTTGGGGATGTAATGACTATATTACTTAATAAAAATAACATAATTATTACCTTGTCATACTATTATAATATAGTATAATAGGGGCGTTAGTAGAGGAAAACATTAGATGCTTGCTGAAAAAGTTACGAGTTGTGTATAGACTTATGTTAATAAACATATAATATATAGAGCTTTTATATAGACAAAAAAACGAGACGAATATATCGTCTCGTTAAGTTTGAAACTAAGGGATTAGTAATTATCTTCGTGAATTTCAAAAAATGATTGAGGCACGCTGCATACGGGACATATTTTGGGGGCTTCTTTGCCTTCATAAATAAATCCGCAGTTACGACAGATCCAGGTTTTGTCTTCGTCTTTTTTGAATACTTTTCCTGTTTTTACATTTTCGAGTAAGTCTAAATACCGTTGTTCATGACGGTGTTCAATTTCGCCTACTTTTTCAAAGAGAAAAGCGATTTTATTAAACCCTTCTTCCCGTGCTTCTTTAGCAAAGGTCGGATACATATCTACTCGTTCGTAATGTTCGCCGGCAGCAGCATCAGCTAAATCGCTAATGGTATTTAATTCATCTTGATGGAGTAGTTTAAACCAAAGTTGAGCATGGGCTTTTTCGTTACGAGCTGTTTCTTCAAATAGGGATTTAATTTGTTCATAACCTGATTTTCCAGCTACTTCTGCATAAAACGTGTATTTATTACGTGCTTGTGATTCACCGGCAAATGCGGCTTGTAAATTTTTTTCTGTTTTGCTTCCTTTTAATTCCATGATTCATACCTCCTGTATTATCCTTGTACATCTATATAATCATTATGTAAATAATATATGGGGAAGAGGAGTTCTGTTCCTCTTGACATGTTTAGTATAACACAATAAAAATAAAATATCAATAGAAAATATCTTTTATTTAATAATTTATTTTTAAAGAGAATGATTATTAAAAACAAAATAAAGATATATTATAGTAAGATTCACTACAATATATCTTTATATAGGATTTTTATGGTATAGATGATTGGGTCAATCTATAGTATCTAAGTCACTATCGGGATCTTGCGGTGAAGGTGCAGTACGATGAGGAACGGTTGTTTTTGCTTTGCCAGGCCGTTTCGAATTTGTCAGAGATTCCATTTTTTTTGGTTGTTTGGGTTGGTCTGAAGGCGAGTCTGTATCGGGTTCAGGAGATGTTTTTTCTTTATCGTCGTCATCATTTGTATGGGGATAATCGTCACTTGATTCATCATAAAGAGAAAACTTGTTAGGTCGGGTTATTTCGTTGCGAATACCATATTTTTGAGATATACGCTGCTCTAATTCATCTGCTTGTGTAGGCAGCATTATTTTTAACCGTGATAACATTTCCTCCGGAGAAAGATGCCCTCGTTCTACATCACGTTGCATGATTTTACATTCTTGATAATATGATATCCAGCGTACTATATTAGGGTAATCAGTCATGTAAAATGAGATAACGGTTAAACTGGTAAAAAATAGAGAGATAATGAGTAATAAGAATGTCCGAATCATAAGAGCCTCCTTCTGCGTTTACGGCAGGCGTAAGCTAGGGAGGAACCCGTAAAGCCGGCGAATAAAAAAGATAGTACTACACCTATTAACGTGAATAATGATATTTTAGGTAAAGGTAACCATTCGCTAAGGCAATAGGGCGGGAGCATATTCCAAACGATCCCGAAGAGAATGGCGATACCTGTTAGGGTATAAAATAAACGAGCAATATACCTACCTAGGATACGCCCAACGATATTTCCGGAATGTTCTGAGGTAAAGCGTTGTGACTTGTCTGTAGATGGTGTCGTTTGATTATACGCATAAGGTGTAGTAGGTGGCGTATAAGGATTGACATAGGTTAATTGGGCATTTTCTTCAGGATTGATTTCTTCGCCCATATATAAGCGATAGATATTATGGGGATGACCTAGTTTTTGGCATATTTTTTCTTCAGAAATGCCCTTTTTTTTACCTTTGTTAAAGGCCTCTTCGCAATCAGCTAAAATTCCTTTTAGATCAGCTGGGTCACTATTGCGAAAATAGTGTCGTAATAAGTCTATAAATTCATTTTGTTTCATTTGTTCTCCTATTTTTTTCATTGATAAAAAAATGATATTTTTCGTGTGCAATGGCACCTTGTTGCCAAGCAAAAATGGATATACATAATATACCTACAAGTAGCAGTAAGAATATAGGAAATGAGCCGACTATGGGAATGTGTTGAATAGCTGCTAATGGTTTTGCTTTTATGGCGATACAATAGGCAAGCCAAAGTAGAAAACAAATCAGTAGTGCTGAACCAATGGTGCCGAGGGTATACCAAAACCAATGTGCATACGTACGCCATAATAAGCGTAATGAGATAAACATATGATAGGCACTCCTTCCATGGGAGAGAATGTACTTATTATTCTATACTATCATAGTAAAAAAAGGTAAACAAGAGAGAGATGAAAAGAAAGTGCCATAAGTACTTGCATTTGCAGGGATAGGTAGTTTATCATAATGAATATAAGTGTTTCTATGTTGATGAGGTGTGGTGTAAGGGAGATAAGGTATGGAGAAGTTTATTCGTTATTATGTAGGGGATCGGGTGCAAATGAAAAAGTCGCATCCTTGCGGATCGCAAGAATGGGATGTCATGCGTATTGGGGTGGATTTTGTGATCCAGTGTTGTGGTTGTGGGCATCGGGTGATGTTAGCACGATCCAAATTTGAAAAATCCGTGAAGAAGATTGTTTCGCGGAAGGACGTAGAATGAACGGGTAGGGTGTGGTAGTTGACACGCTTTTTTCTATTATTTATAATAAATGTAATAAGGCTGATTTCACATGAAATCAGCCTATTTTTGAGAGTGGAGGAGGAACGTAATGCGGTTGCGAAGAAAGCCTTGGATTGATCAGGCGATAACGGAATATGAGCATGTTGTTCGATTGCAAGGTGGTGAGATGTATAAAGGTCATTGGCGTGAGTTGTTTGCTAATCCGACGTTACCTTTATGGGTTGAATTGGGGACAGGCAAGGGAAATTTTATTTCTCGCATGGCCCAGCTACATAAAGAGGTTAATTTTATCGGCATTGAAATTCAGTTAGGCGTCTTATATTATGCCGCTAAAAAGTGTGTTGATGTAGAGGCAACGAACGTGCAGTTATTGCGATTTGATGTGGCTTTTTTAGAAGAATTGTTTGCACCAGGGGAAGTGGATCGTTTTTTTATTAATTTTTGCGATCCTTGGCCTAAAAAACGGCACGCGAAAAGACGATTAACCCATCGTAGCTTTTTGGATAGATATGCTCGGTTGTTATCACCGCAAGGGCGGTTAGATTTCAAGTCGGATAATGAAGGGTTGTTTATTTTTTCCTTAGAAGAATTTCAGCAAAGGCAATGGAAGCTGACGGAAATTACGTATGATTTACATCATAGTAACATCCTTAATGAAGCGATGACGGAATATGAGGAAAAGTTTAGTGCTAAAGGGCAACCAATTTTTCATTGTGCTGCGTTTTGTCCATGCGAGGTGAGGACAGGTGAAGAGGAAAAGTAAGAGTAAGAGTAAGCGATTACAACAGTACTTTTTTTGGTTATTAGTTAGCTTTGCTTTGCTTATTGTTATTGGTACGGTAAATGTGTATAGTGCTACGTTTGTAACGGCACCAGGCAAGGTAAGTATGCATGGCTATTTGTATAAGCAGCTTGGTTTAATTGCTGGCGGAATTGTAGGCGGATTTTTTGCATATTATAGTAGTTATAAAAATATTCGTAGATTCGTAGGCGTCCTTATTATTGTTACGTTTATTTGCTTAGTTATTGTGCTTGGAGCGGGCGTTGTGGTTAAAGGTGCACGGCGTTGGATAGCGATAGCTGGTATTACCTTTCAACCATCAGAATTTGCCAAGATTACGGGCATTATTTTTTCCGCTAAGGTTATTGCACCGTCTTTAGATAAAGTGGAAAAAATACGTCTTATATGGATAAATAAAAAGAGCCATCATTGTAAAGGGTGGAAAAAATTACCTATTTTAGTACATCCTGCGATTATCTTGTCTTTTTCGATGGCTTTCTTTGTCATGATCCAACCCGATGCCGGCACGGCTATGGTTATTTTGGGGATTCCTATCTGCATGTTGTGGATTAGTGGTATGGTTGTGGGTATTAAAAAATCTCCTTTTTCGTTGGCCGCTTTCGTTGGGGGTATTATTTGCATTGCCGCGGCAATTGCTTCCGAAGGGTATCGCATGAAACGGTTGGTTTCCTGGATTGACCCATGGAAATACCAAGCTACATTAGGGTATCAGGCAACGCAAAGTTTTATCGCTATTGGTTCGGGCGGTGTTTTTGGTCAAGGTGTGGGTAATGGGATTAGTAAATTTAATTATTTGCCTGAAGCCCATACGGACTTTGCCTTTGCTATTTTGGCACAAGAATGGGGAATTTTTGGCTCTATATTAGTGATTTCATTATTTGCAATTATTTTAATTTTGGGTTTTCGTATTGTTTTTTATTGTCGCGATTCATTTGGTAAATTGTTAGCTTTAGGGATTGTGTTGTATTTTTCTGGACAGGGGATTATTAATATTGGTATGAATTGTGGCATTTTTCCTGTTATTGGGGTACCTTTGCCATTTATTAGTTATGGCGGGACTTCGCTAGTGATGAATATTGTAATGGCTGCGTTGTTGCTAAATGTTTGTCATCAGAGTTATGAAGCGGAGTTGAAGCTTGAAAGGGAAGCAGTTAAGCCAGTTTTTACGTCTCTGCGGAGGGAAACCCAAAGCCGATTTATACCAGGAAAGTAAGGGGGAAATAGAATGGAAGAAAGACGTATTATTCATGTAGAAGAACGATTGCCTATATTACCGACCATTCCGTTGAGTTTGCAACATTTATTTGCGATGTTTGGTTCAACTGTTTTAGTACCATTTTTATTGCATGTGGATCCAGCTACGGCATTGTTTATGAATGGGATTGGCACACTTTTGTATTTATTTATTTGTAAATGGCGGTTACCGGCCTATTTAGGATCGAGTTTTGCTTTTATCTCGCCTGTGTTGGCGGTATGCTCCATACCTGGGATGACATACGGTGATGCACAAGGTGGATTTATTGTTTTCGGTATTTCTTTTATGATTTTAGCGGTTATCATTAATAAAGTAGGAACGGCATGGATTGATGTGTTGTTTCCGCCGGCGGCGATGGGAGCGATTGTTGCTATTATTGGGTTAGAGTTAGCTCCTTTGGCGATGACTATGTCGGGATATATTGGTACGGCACAAGGCATGAGTAATCATACGGCCATTATTATTTCGACATTTACACTTCTGATTACGATTATTACGAGCGTTGTTGGGCGTGGTTTTTTAGGTATTATCCCTATTTTGGTGGGAGTTGTAGCAGGGTATATTCTTTCGTATTTTATGGGCGTGGTGGATCTGTCAAAAGTAGCGAATACGCCTTGGTTTGCTTTCCCTACGTTTTATAAACCCTCTTTTCATCTGAGTGCGATTATGATGATTATGCCGGCTCTTTTTGTCGTATTAGCGGAGCATTTAGGGCATTTATTTGTGACGAGTGATATTGTTGGTAGGGATTTAATTAAAGATCCGGGGTTACATCGATCTTTATTTGCCGATGGGCTTTCTAATATGTTATCGGGGTTAGTAGGCTCTACTCCCAATACAACGTATGGTGAAAATATGGGCGTCATGGCGATTACTGGCGTGTATAGTACATGGGTTATTGGCGGTGCGGCTATCTTTGCTATTATTTTTTCTTTTGTAGGAAAAATTGCGGCGTTGATTCATGCTATTCCTGTACCTGTAATGGGTGGGGTATGCATTTTGTTATTTGGTTTTATTGCGGCTTCAGGATTGCGAATGTTAGTAGAAAAAAGGGTTGATTATACACATTCTAAGAATTTAATTTTGACGGCTGTAACGATGATTAGTGGCCTTAGTGGTGCGACTATTGTTTTGGGACCGGTGCAATTAAAAGGTATGGGGTTAGCTACGGTAGTTGCGATGTTACTGAGTATTATCTTTTTGCTATTTAAACGTGCTAAGTGGCTTAATAATCATTAAATAAAAAAATGTGTTGACGGATTTTCTTAGAAAATCCGTCTTTTTTTTTTATGCTTAATGATATATCATAGTATTAGCAAAGCAGAAAAAAGCGAGGTGATGATATGTCGGGGGTAGAACATGTATTAAACCACAATCAGTTTACTAAAGAAGATTTAATGACTTTATTAGCACTTACGGAGCCGGAAGAATGCAAAAAGTTATATGATGCAGCTTATGCAGTCAAGGCAAGACAAGTAGGAGCTGTGGTTTATTATAGAGGTCTGATTGAATTTTCTAATCGGTGTATTAAGAATTGTAAGTATTGCGGTATTCGCAAGGATAATACACAGGTAGAACGATTTGATACGGAACGTAAGGATATTTTAGCAATGGCAAAATGGACGTATGATAATCAATATGGTTCCATTACGTTGCAATCGGGAGAACGACAAGATCCGGCATTCATCACATATATGGAAGGGTTAATTCGTGATATTAAGGCATTGAGCAACGATGAATTGGGAATTACCTTATGCGTAGGGGAACAAGATGAAGAAACCTATCAACGGTGGTTTGAGGCAGGGGCGCATCGCTATTTGTTGCGGATTGAAACGAGTAATCCTTCCTTATATGCTACCTTGCATCCTCAAGATGGTCATCATGAATGGTTACGGCGTAAAGATTGTCTTATGATGTTAAGACGCATTGGCTATCAAGTTGGTACGGGGGTGATGATCGGTTTGCCGGGACAAACGATAGAGGATTTAGCGGAAGATATTATTTTTTATCGTGATTTTGATATTGATATGATTGGAATGGGACCTTATGTGGTGCATCATGATACCCCGATTGGTCAATATGTATTGAAAACAGGGCTGGATTCAGAAAAAGAAAAAGAACGACGGTTCCGTTTGGGGCTTAATATGATTGCGGTGACGCGGTTATTTTTACCGGATGTCAATATTGCCGCTACCACGGCGTTACAGGCGTTACATCCGTTAGGTCGGGAATTGGGGTTAAAGGCGGGGGCGAATGTCTTGATGCCTATTGTTACGTTACCTAAATTTCGTTCGCAGTATTTGTTATATGATAATAAACCTTGCGTGGAAGATAAGCCCGACCAATGTCGGCATTGTTTGAATGCACGGGTGGCATCTGTTGGAGATGTTGTAGGCTTTGGCAAGTGGGGTGACTCACCACATTATTTTCATAAACAGAAGGTATCTCCCTGATGAGTGATGGATAAGGAAGAGGCTATCTCTTTCTTTTTTCTCTTGAATGTGATATGATACTAACGCATACTTTCTTATGCGCCCATAGCTCAGCTGGATAGAGCAGCAGTTTCCTAAACTGCGTGTCGGATGTTCAAGTCATCTTGGGCGCACCATTTGCACGCAAACCGATAAGGATATAGATCCTTATCGGTTTTTTGCATTCTTTGTTGTAGGGAGGATAAGTAAAAAAATAATAAAAACAACATAAAACATAATATATTAAAGAGAATGTGACAACCTTGTATAAAATGTTGCAAATAAATGAATAATGAAAATAAATTTTATCATCTTAAAGTATACCTAAAAGGTGATTTACATTTATAAATGATAGGCATATAATACAAGTGTAATCGGGAACCGACACCTACGTTTGTTATGAATGAAAGGGGGAAGTACAATGGACGTAGAAAATAAAAAAATTTGTGTCATTGTTAGTGGTCTTATTATTGGTATTATTGCTACGATTTTAGTTACATTAGGAAATCCCGCAAATATGGGATTGGATAGCATTAGTTTTTTACGAGATACGATGGGGGCATTAGGATTTCATCAAACTGCTGGTGCTCAGTATATTCGCCCTGAATTGATTGGCTTGGTTTGGGGTGCACTTATTTTGGCTGTTTTGCGTAAACAATATCATGCACGTGGCGGCTCTGCTCCGTTAGTTCGTTTTGTTGTAGGCTTTTTTGTAGCTATCGGTGCTATGGTCTTTATGGGGGATCCCTTCCGGATGCTTATGCGTATCGGCGGTGGTGACTGGGCTGCTATTGTTGGCTTGGTTGGTTTTATTGTTGGTGCTGCTATTGGGGCATATTTCTTGAATCGAGGCTTTACGTTGCCCGCTGTTCAGGAAGTAAATGTATTAGAAAGTGCATTTATGCCTATTTTAAAAATTGTTTTATTGATTTTAGTGCTGGTCGCACCGACATTTATCGTATTTTCTTCGGGCGAAGATATTGGCGCTATTCATGCTAGTATTATTATTTCTCTTATCGGTGGACTTATTATTGGTGCCATTGCACAACAAATGCGTTTTTGCTTTGCCAATACGTTTAGAAGCCTGTTTTTAGAAAAGAATGTAACGATGCTTTTAGGTTGGATTGGTGTATTAGTAGCGATATTCATTGTAAATGGTATCACCCATCAATTTCATAGTGGCGTAGATATGCAACCATTTGCTAATACGGATGCATTGTGGAATTTCTTAGGTATGGTATTAGTCGGATGGGGTTGTACCCTTATTGGTGGTGATCCTATTCGTCAATTGGTTCGTTCCGGTGAAGGGGATACGGATGCAGCTATTACCGTTATCGGTATGGCTACAGGTGCTGCTTTATCGGAAAACTTTGCTTTATCTTCTACCGTAAGCGGAGCCACTCCGACTGGTCAGATTGCTGTGATTATTGGCATTATTGTAGTTCTCATTATTTCAGGATATTACAGTTGCAAAACATGCCGTACACCGCATCAAGAAGGATAGTGTTCATCGCAATTAAATCATCGGTTTTCGATAGTAATAATAGTTGATATGAAAAAAGGATAAGGTTATGTAGACCTTATCCTTTTTTGTAGTTGTAAATTTTGACTATCGAAATAAAATAGAATGGAGTATAATAAAAAACGAAGTATTTATATCAATAGACTGGCAAAGGAGAGATTTACAGTGATTGAACGGTATACCCGAGAAGAAATGGGACGCATCTGGACAGAGGAACATGAATGGAACACGTTAAAGGAAGTTGAAATATTGGCGAGTGAAGCACAAGCAGAACTGGGCAATATTCCACAACAAGCAGCAGAAGAAATTCGTGAAAAAGCAGCTTTTTCTGTGGCACGTATTCATGAAATTGAAGCAGAAACACATCATGATATTGCAGCGTTTGTTTCTGTGCTCTCTGAAAATATAGGTGCATCTGGTAAATATGTTCATTTGGGGTTGACCTCTACGGACGTTAAAGATACTGCATTAGGTGTAATGTTAAAACAAGCTTCGGATGTATTGTTGGAAGATTTAGAAGCGTTTCGTCAAGTGTTACGTCGCCGTGCGGTAGAATTTAAATATACACCTTGTATTGGGCGGACACATGGGATACATGCAGAAGCAACTACATTTGGGTTGAAGTTATGTAATTGGTTAGCTGAAATTGAACGTGATATTGAACGTATGAAACGGGCAAAGGAAACGATTGCTGTAGGGAAAATTTCAGGTGCCGTAGGTACGTATGCCGATATTGATCCCTTTGTTGAAACGTATGTATGTCGTAAACTAGGGATTGCATCTGCCTTGATTTCATCACAGACGTTACAGCGTGATAGACATGCAGAATTTTTAACAACGTTGGCTGTTATTGCCAGCTCTATTGATAAATTCGCTACGGAAATTCGCCATTTACAGCGTACGGAAGTACGAGAAGCAGAAGAATATTTTAGTCCGAAACAAAAAGGTTCGTCTATTATGCCGCATAAACGAAATCCGATTACGTGTGAACGCATGTGTGGCTTGGCACGGCTGATTCGTGGTTACGCCCAGGCGGCATTGGAAGATGTGGCTTTGTGGCATGAACGGGATATTTCGCATTCTTCGGTAGAGCGGGTTATATTACCAGATAGTACGATTGCTTTAGATTATATGCTAACTACCTTTACGCGGGTTGTCGATAAGCTATTAGTATATCCGGAGAAGATGGAAGCTGATTTGAATTTGACGGGCGGATTAATTTATAGTCCGATTTTGTTAAATACGTTAGTAGAACATGGAGCTGTACGGGAACAAGCCTATCGTTGGGTACAACGGAATGCTATGAAACGTTGGATTGATGGGGAAGATTTTTTGGAAAATTTAAAGAAAGATCCTGATATTGCTACTGTAATGAATAATGATGAAATCGAAGCATGCTTTGATGTGCATAAAATGTTGCAGCATGTTGATTTGATTTTCTCTCGTTTTGGGTTATAAATAAGGGTATAAAAAAAGTCCTCATCGTAATGAGGACTAGACGTCGAC